>NZ_JBFULJ010000596.1:0-2392 GCF_056400385.1 Priestia sp. P5_B4 | reverse complement strand
CTCAAAAGATGGTACGAAAGCAGAAGGTGTGTTTAATAAGAAGCCTACTGTTGAAGCAATGAGTTTTATTCAAACGATGTTAAAAGAAGGCTATACAACACGTACTCCGGTCAAACAAGCTTTTGAAACAGAAAAGTACCCAATGAAGTTTAGTGGTGTATGGACAGTAACGGATATGGAAACAAACTTTCAAAAAGTTGATTATGGTGTGATGCCTTATCCTGTATCACCAAAGACAAAGAAACTAGTTTCACCTTCAGGAAGTTGGCAGTTTGCAATGACACAGAAATCCGAAAATAAAGAATGGTCTGCAAAATTGGTGGATTGGATGACAAATAAAGATTCAAATTTAGAATTAAGTCGAACAATTGCAGCCCTACCAGTTCGTTACTCTTCTGAGAAAGTGCTTACAAAAGAATTTTCTGATCAAATGAATGTATTCATGAAACAATTAAAGGAATCAGGACACGCACGACCAGTAACACCAGCGTATCCACAAGTAACACGTGCTTTCCAACAAACAATTGATGATATCAGTTTCTATGATCAGAACAAAAACATTAAAAAAGTCTTAGATACACGTGCTACAGAAATGCAAGCAGCTATCGATAAGGCTAATCGATAAAAGCAGCTAGAAGGAGGCATTATGATTAAAACTGGATTAAAAGGAAGTAAGACTGTTTACACATTCCCAAGAACAGAAAAAGAGACTAAAAATAGAATTAAATGGAGAGAAAATGTAGTAGCTTATACATTTTTAGGACCAGCATTATTACTTTTATTGCTGTTCCTCGTTATTCCAGCTATTATGTCCGTCTACTATGCATTTACAGATTACTACCTATTAACGCCTGATATGCGTAAATTTGTTGGATTAGATAACTTTATCAATTTATTCAAGGATCCTATTTTCTTGAAAAGTTTAGTGAACACTCTAAAATTTGTTGTTTGGGTAATTCCTTTACAGATAGGGGCAGCTCTTGGGCTGGCCCTTCTGTTAAACAAACAACGTAAAGCTAACACATTTTTTAAAGTAGCTTACTTTAGTCCTGTGGTAATGTCGCTCGTTGTTATCTCAGTTCTTTGGCTTTATTTGTTAAATCCAAATGAAGGAATTATCAACAATGTACTCACTTATTTTGGTGTTTCAGCTCAACCGTTCTTAACAAGCCCTAAACAGGCTATGTTTACAATTGTTTTTGTTTCAGCATGGCAGGGAGCTGGCTTTCAAATGTTAATTTTTCTAGCAGGTTTGCAAAATATACCTGGAGACGTCTACGAAGCTGCACAATTAGATGGAATGAATAAATGGCAACGATTTATTTATATTACGTTACCATTATTAAAGCCAACCTCTATTTTTATATTTATTACGACATTAATTGGTGCGTTTAAACTATTAGTCCAACCAATGGTTATGACACAAGGGGGGCCAGTAAACTCCACGATGACGGTTGTATATTACATTTATCAAACTGGCTTTACGGATCGAATGGTTGGATATGCTAGTTCCATTGCCCTTCTATTTGGAACAATTATTGGGCTAGTTACGCTAGCGCAACGGAAATTAGTAAAGGAGGAAGATGACTAATGAGACGAAAATTCGGGCCTTTAACAATCCTAGAATACATTTGTTTAGTTTTGCTGGCGGTATTATTTATATTCCCATTGTTTTGGATGATCGCTTCCTCAATGAAACCCGAAGCAGAAGTTTATAATAATATGAATAGTATCAAGGCTTTCCTACCTTCCTTTCATCCGTCAGATTGGTTTATATCCTATAAACAAGTTCTGTCACGTTTTCATTTACTTGGTTATATAATAAACAGCTTGTTTTATGGTTTATGTGTAGCTGCAGGTGCTGTCATTATCAATGGGATGGCAGGTTATGCGTTCGCTAAATTGAATTTTAATGGAAAAAGAGTTCTGTTTGGTCTTTTATTGGCTCTTTTAATCGTACCACTGGAAACAATCTTAATCTCACAATTTACTATAGTTCACAAACTGGGATTAGTAGACACTCGTCTTGCTGTAATCCTGCCTGCTTTAGCAGGGGCATTCAATATCTATCTATTCCGAAACTTTTTTATGGCTATTCCAGCAGAAATTATTGAGTCAGCCAAATTGGATGGAGCAAATACTTGGCAAATATTCCTGAGAATTATGTTACCGATGTCCAAACCGGCTGTTGCTACAGTTGGAACCTTAGCCTTTATCGGAAGTTGGAATGATTATATCTGGCCTTTAATGGTCTTGACGGACAAGTCGAAATTCCCTATCCAAGTAGCAATCACGGCAATTAATAGTACAGATCCTGTTTATACTAATCAAGTTATGGCTGTACTTACCATATCTACCATTCCATTAATCCTTATTTATATCGTAGCCCAAC
>NZ_JBFULJ010000595.1:0-2393 GCF_056400385.1 Priestia sp. P5_B4 | reverse complement strand
ATTGAAACAATGAGTAAGGGAGGAGTAAAATGGACGATCGTATTGTAACGGGAGATGTTCTTGGTGAAGAAGAAATCATCGAGCAAAGTTTGCGGCCGCAAACCTTACAGCAGTATATTGGTCAGCATAAAGTAAAATCCCATCTGGACATTTTTATTAAAGCTGCCAAAATGCGAAGCGAAACGTTAGATCACGTGCTTTTATATGGTCCTCCAGGATTGGGGAAAACAACTCTTGCTACTATTATCGCTAATGAAATGGGCGTGCAAATCCGAACGACCTCAGGACCAGCTATTGAGCGTCCAGGCGATTTAGCCGCAGTTTTAACCAGCTTAGAGCCTGGAGATGTGCTTTTTATTGATGAAATTCATCGATTAAATCGTTCGGTTGAAGAAGTACTGTACCCAGCAATGGAAGATTTCTGTTTAGATATTGTTATTGGAAAAGGACCGAGTGCACGTTCCGTCCGTCTGGATTTGCCTCCGTTTACGCTAGTAGGTGCAACGACAAGAGCAGGGCTTTTATCTTCTCCTTTGCGTGATCGATTCGGCGTTTTAAGCCGTTTAGAATATTACCAAGAAGAAGATCTTGCTTCGATAGTAGAAAGGACAGCCGCTATTTTAGATGTAGAGATTGATGAGAAAGCTACGTTTGAGATGGCTAGGCGTGCTAGGGGAACCCCGCGTATTGCGAATCGCTTGCTTCGAAGAGTCAGAGATTTTGCTCAGGTCAAAGGAGACGGAGCCATAACCGAAAGGCTTGCCAACGAAGCATTAGAAATGTTGCAGGTGGACCGTTTAGGTCTTGATCATATTGACCATAAATTATTAAGAGGGATTATCGAAAAATTTAGGGGCGGACCTGTAGGGTTAGACACCATATCGGCTACTATTGGTGAAGAGTCTCACACAATTGAAGACGTATACGAGCCGTATCTATTGCAAATCGGCTTTTTGCAGCGAACGCCGCGAGGACGAATTGTGACGCCTTTGGTTTATGATCATTTTCAGCTGGAGGTGCCTGATCAGTGAATGATATGCCTAAGATGCTTATCACATTAGGGGGCATTTTAGTCGTCATTGGGCTGTTATGGCAGTTCGTTGGCAAGCTTCCTGGCGATATTTTTATCAAAAAAGGAAATACAACCTTTTATTTCCCGATTGTGACATGTATTCTAGTAAGCGTTGTGTTATCACTTATTTTTTATGTAATTGGCAAATTTAAATAATTAAGTAGAAACAGGTGAACATTTTGAAAGTAGATTTATTTGATTTTCATTTACCAGAAGAATTGATTGCCCAAACGCCGCTTGAGCAGCGAGATGCGTCAAGACTCATGGTATTAAACAAGGAAACAGGAAGTGTGAAGCATCATATGTTTCATGACCTTCTTGATTATGTGCAAGAAGGAGATTGTTTAGTGTTAAACGACACGCGTGTTCTTCCTGCACGATTATTTGGGACAAAAGAAGATACAGGTGCTAATATTGAAGTATTGCTTTTAAAACAAACACAAGGCGATACGTGGGAGACGCTTGTAAAACCGGCTAAGCGAGTAAAAGAAGGCACGGTTATTTCGTTTGGTGACGGACGTCTGACAGCTGTATGTAAAGAAACGAGCGACCAAGGCGGACGTTTGTTGGAATTCAACTATGAAGGCATCTTTTATGAGGTTCTGGAACAACTAGGAGAAATGCCGTTGCCGCCTTATATTAAAGAACGCTTGGATGATCAAGAGCGCTACCAAACGGTTTTTGCTCGCGAACAAGGTTCTGCAGCAGCGCCAACAGCAGGTCTTCACTTTACAGAAGAGATGCTTGAACAGTTAAAAGAAAAAGGTGTGCATATTGCATTTTTAACGCTTCATGTCGGATTGGGTACATTCCGTCCAGTCAGCGTTGACGACTTAGAAGAGCACGATATGCACTCAGAGTTTTATCAAGTGAGTGAAGGAACCGCTGCTTTACTAAACAGCGTACGTGAAAAAGGCGGTCGCATTATTTCAGTAGGCACAACTTCTACCCGTACCCTTGAAACGATTGCAACTGAGCATAACGGCAAATTTGTTGCTTCTTCAGGCTGGACCAACATTTTTATCTTCCCAGGGTATGAATTTAAAGCAATTGATGGAATGATTACAAATTTCCACCTTCCAAAATCTACGCTCATTATGCTTGTAAGTGCCTTAGCAGGAAGAGAAAACGTCATTTCTGCCTATGAACAAGCTGTAGCAGAGAAGTATCGCTTTTTCAGCTTCGGCGACGCGATGCTAATTTTGTAATTTAACATGAAAGGAATACATCAATGACAGCAATTCGTTACGAACATATAAAAACTTGTAAACAAACAGGAGCGCGTTTAGGGATTGTCCATACGCCTCACGGCTCATTTTGC
>NZ_JBFULJ010000594.1:0-2399 GCF_056400385.1 Priestia sp. P5_B4 | reverse complement strand
ATATTGATACGAGCGATTAGATTGCTATTTACAAGAGAAGTCTTACACTCATTTTTACCCGTATCAATATTTTGCTTCAAAAGTTCGTTTTCGTTCAAAGAAAATTGATGTCAATCTAAAATTAATTAATGAATCTCTAGCAGAGTTTGTTAGCAATCAAGTACTGATCCAAAGTTATCAGCAAAAACTTCAAGGATTTGAAATCTCTTTTATTCCTCTTCAAAATTATGAAATTCAAGACTATTTTGGAGGAGAACATAGAGAAACATTGGAAGGGTAAATTGTTCCCTTCCTTTTTTATTTGATATTTTGCCACTTTCAGCTTATAAATACAAAATATCCCTCTACTTTTATTTCATAGTTTGGAAGTTTTGTCATTTTTAACGTACTAACCAGAAGCTTTTGCCGTTTTTGACGTACCTGTTCGTTTCTTTTGCCGTTTTTAGCGTACTAATTACTACCTTTTGCTGTTTTTGACGTACCACTCTGATTCTTTTGCCATTTTTGACGTACTACATTCATTTTATTTACTCGTAATCACTTATTAATTGTTAATTATTCTCTTTTTCCCGTAAAACAATCCTACCTTTTGCCGTTTTTGACGTACTCCTTCACTACTTTTGCCGTTTTCTGCGTACTAAACGTTGCTTTTCCCTTTGTTATTGCCTTTTCAAACCCCATTTTTTATTTTTTTCGCAGCACATATAAAGCTTTTGCCATTTTTGACGTACCAAACGAAAACTTTTGCTGTTTTTGTCGTACTACTACGTCGTTTTTGACGTTTTTCACGTACTAAAAATAGCTTTTGCCATTTTTGACGTACTAACAAAATTCATTGTGCTATTTACAACGATCAGAGAAGTGATTTTCTTCCCTTTTTTTAGGTGAATCGAGATCACTTTTGCTGTTTTTAGCGTACTACTCTTCACTTTTGCTATTTTTGGCGTACTATACTGAGACTTTTGCCGTTTTTTACGTACTAAAACGCATAAAGTTTTTTTTGATTTTTACTGATCGTAACAAACACTGTTCTGYCGGTGCTTGCTTGCTTTTGCCGTTTTTGTCGTACTAAATAACCTATACGCTGCACCCCTTGATATGACAGCATTCTTTGAACCTTTTGCCGTTTTTAGCGTACTACTCGTTCGTTTGCGATTCTGTTTCTTATTGATATAATTTTCACAAGGTATTCTTTGTTATTTTACCCTAATAAATTATTGTTGATATGAAATAGATTGGAGGGATTCTCATGATAAAAAAAGAATTTGCGAAAATTGGAAAACAAATTATTCGCCAATTGTCTAGCACCGTAGAAAAATATAAAGATATTGAAGATCACATGGACCTAGACGCTCATGGGAACCCTACAATCAAAACAGTGGCAGAACATCACCGTTTATCTAAATCTCAAATTTCACAATTAATTTTTTATCACTTCCTTCACGTTGATGAAAGAGGTATTATTTGTGATGTTTCTGAAAAAGAGATTGCAGCTGCTTTGAACTGTACCGTTCGAACAGTTCGCAACAACAATATAGTATTAGCAGAAACGGAATTAATTTCCTATTCTCGCAGCGGCAAGGGAATCAATATTTGTATTGTTCCCTATCCTCAATATTTTGAAGAACACGGCTTTGGGTTTATGGAATTAGAATATACTCGCTTTGAAGAACTTATTCTAATTGAAAACGTAAATGCCCTTCGCTTAGAGCTGCGCAAAGAATTGGTTTATGACAACGATACGATTAAGCGTCAGTTTAATCCTGCAGAAAACACTTCAAAAATTAGCTTTAATGACTATAAAATTTTTACGCCGAAATATACTCACTACAAAGGTATGATGCAAAAAATAGCTGAAACACAGACGAGCGCATTTAAAACCGTTGTCCAAGGATCTACTATTTTCTTTGTTTTAAAAGACGGAGCTAAAAATGGCAAGATGTCAAAACAAGAAAAGAAAGATCAATACGATGCGGCCATTCGACGTACTATTGAAGAGACTTTTGTAAAATTATCTGGACACAGCACAGATTCTACCGGAATTGTTATGTCCTCATTCCAAAACGAAGACATCGCTGATTTGGTTCAGCTTTCTTTTGAATATGGTATTGAACGAGTAAAGTCTGCCCTTTATTCGCTGATTGAACAGGCCTTCTTCAGCCATGATGCTCAAGTCGTTGAAAATTACGGTGGAAAAATCCGTATGCTTATTCGAAAAGAGCTTTCAAAAAATCTTCAAGATCAAGTCCCTGCCGAACTTACAGCTTCATAAGGGGCTTATTTGGCATGCCTTTTTTTATTTTATCTCTCTTCTCTTCTCTTTTTGATACAAATAGCACAAACAAACACCCCTTTTTGCAGCCATCCAATTCCATTATCCTATCTATATAAACGTAATG
>NZ_JBFULJ010000593.1:0-2404 GCF_056400385.1 Priestia sp. P5_B4 | reverse complement strand
ATCACTGACTGCATAAGCATTCCCTCAACGCCCGTAGCGTTTTGAAGAATCTGTTGAGACGTTAGCATGCCCACAGTTGAAGAATCGTTGAGCGCCTGCAGGTATGGACGTTTTTCCAGTTCGACCGCTTGCTCTGCAGGTGACAGTTCCGCTAGTTTTTTCATGTTAGCAGGTGCTGTATCCTGCTGAATTTGCGTTAGCACTTCTCTTATGTAAGGCGAGGTTTTTTCAAGCTTGTGAATTTCTTTTAACTGTTCAGCAGGCGTCATCGCCTGAAGTTGAATCAGCTTTTCAAGGCCTACTTCCTTTATCACTTTCTCTTGTTTTTCTTTTCTTGTCAAGGTTGTTTGAATGCCTTTTTCAAAAACCGAGACGCCTCCTGAATCGGTCATCGCTTTTTTCGCTAACGCGCTCAGCTCACTTACATTGCCCGGCTGAATGGAACCATTTTGAAACCCAGCTTTCACTTTAGAAAGCAGCGAGTTTAAAGACGTCAGCTGATCTTGAATGGCTGAAAGGCTTTGCGTTTGCTGTTCGTCAAAACGGACTAAATCGTTCATCGTTTTGTCCGCTTTGTTTTTTGCTTGTTCTACTTCTGTTAGAAAACCTTGGTCGTTAAGCGCTGAAACGGAAGCAAGGTGACTGACTTTTTGAATCGCTGCATTCGCTTGATCGACAAGCGAAACGGTTGTATTTCTTGTTTGATTTAAATGCGTAGGAATAGTGTCTTGCAGAAACGGCTGCGTAATGTAGCCGTCTTCGCTCGGTTCGAATGAGCGCAGCGCATGTGTGATTTGAGTTAGTCGAGCTTCATAGGAAGTGAGTAATGAATGATACAGCGTTAAAAAAGAAGCATGTCCCGTTTCGTAAAAAGACCGAATCGCTTCTCCTCCTTTTCCTTTAAACGCATCATCTAAGCTTGAAAATGCCTGAACCTGTGAAATCRGGCCCTGAATTTGTTCTTTTTGACTTTTAATAGAGTCTAAGATGGCTTGAATATTTTCGTGAAAAGCATCGACATCAAGTGTTTTCAATAACCTGTAACCTCCTAGCTGTATCGATGTAGAAAAACAACGAACGGTTAACGAACAATCGCCCGTCATTTTTCTAAACCTAAGCGGACGCTCCTCTTTACAAGGCTTGCATCATCCGCTAGATAAAACCTTTTTATTTGAATGTCAAATCTATGCTGGTTGAAAGGTTGTTTTTGATAGCTTTATATAAAATATGAACATTATTTAGCGGCGTTTGCAGCTTTTTCATCTGCTTCTTTTATGGACTGCACGGATTTTTTGGTGGCGTTCAAATCATCGAGGAGCGTTTGCTTGTAGTCCACAATTAACGTTTGAAGCTGCTGGTTCAGGTGGTTTAATTCATCGAGCACCGCTAGATCTTGTCCGCTTCCTACGTGAAACGGAAAAAGCGGCTGAAACTGCTGCGCAGCAGCGCTTAGGTCACTAAGCGTTCTATTAATTTCACCATCTATTACTTTAATTTCGTCTGCCATACTGCATCACACCTTATCTTTTGCTTCGTCTTCTTGCATTTTAATGGCACGTTCCATCCCTTGTATATCTGATTGAAGCGCCGTAATTTTTGCATCAATTGTCGTAAGGGCATCCGTCAGCTGACGGGTCAGCAAATCATCGYATTCGTCTAACATAGCCATACGGATGTCTTCAAACCCAACAGCAAGGCTGCCTGACCAAGTGGCGGAAGTGAGCTCTGGTTCTTTTACCTTTTCCTTTGCACGTTCAAGCTCGCCTTTGACTTCCGTTAACGTGTTTTTACTAGCCGTAAGCTGCTGGATATCTTCATGTGCCTGCTTTACTTGGGTATACAGATGAGCAACAAACATCTCATTCATATGATGACACTTCCTTTATATCTATCTMTTGGATCTTCTAACATTAATTCCCTTTTACAGCTTATCAAATAAAGAAAGAGTGCACATCGGCACGTTTTCTTATATTTTTTGGGAATAATGTAGGTTTTTAGTTCAATACCCACTCTTCAGGATAAAATAACCAAAACTATCTTACTATTGACAATTTATCAAGATTTTTGGACTACTTCACTTGTTATTTCCATGCCACTAAAAGGCCTTTTTACACAATTTTTTTGTTAAAACGCATTCATTCTTTCTATTTCCAAATATTTAAACATGCGCTAGTATATACATAATATAAAGAGGAGGTTGAGTATGAGAGAAAAGCTCGTAAGACTCGGTTATTTACTGGGGTTGGCTCTTGTTTTGTCCGGCATTTTATATTTCTTTGCATCGAACTGGCAAGGCTTTGACCGCTATACTAAAATGTTATTTACTGGGGTTGGCTCTTGTTTTGTCCGGCATTTTATATTTCTTTGCATCGAACTGGCAAGGCTTTGACCGCTATACTAAAAT
>NZ_JBFULJ010000592.1:0-2407 GCF_056400385.1 Priestia sp. P5_B4 | reverse complement strand
CACATCACCAAAGGCATTATAGCGAAAGCGAACACCAAAGTTACTCGCTAACCAATCAGAGCTTGTTACGTTTTGCATTGCATCGGAGGTTGTTTCTTCCGTTGTCATGCCTTTTGCGGGGTTTGTCCATGCTCCGCGACGGTATCCGTTAAAAACTTCTGAAGAGTCCCACCGGTTTTTGTTTCGGTCTGCATTGTAATGATCAGCAATAAAAAAGACGCTTCCCCCGTTCTGAACATATTGTAAAAGGGCGGCTTGTTCAGAAGATTTATACGGAATATTCGCTTCTGGCACAACAAACACGCTATAGCCACTGAGGTCACTGTATGTAATCGGCGTAGATTTTCGCAGCTCTTTTACATCAAACCCACTACCTGCCAGTCCTTTCCCAAAATCAGAAAAACCTCCGTCAATAACCCAATCTGCTGTACCCGCAGTTTGACCATGCGTATTATCAAACAAGATTTTTTTACCGTTATTTTCATTTACGACAGAGGCTTTAATTTCTGGTGCAGGGTCAGCAGCGCTTTCTGCTGATGCTGAATGAGTGGTAAAAGGCAGTGAGATAGATAAAGCTGTACACATTGTTAAAACGGCATAACCTACGCGATTATATTTTTTTCGCATATAAAATGCTCCTCTCAAATTTTTGCAATGCTTGTCTTTTCAAGAGGATTATAGCAGGTTCATTTATGATTTTTTTAAATTTATTGTAAATAATATATATTTTTTCAAAAAAGGTTCTTTATACCTTATATTTGTCGATAGGAGCCCTTTGAAATATGCCCATGATTATATGTAAAATTTGTTAACGATAACGACTTGAATATTCAAGAATACTGCGCAGCATTTGACGTGTACTTTTTGATTCGTTCGCGCGTTCTTTATATTCAAGAGGACGACTAGGAGTTGACATATTTTCTTCTTTATATTGAGAACTTTTGTTTTCTGACACGTTTTTTCACTTCCCTATCTCTATTTTATCAAGAGCAGCTCAAAGCTGCTCTTTTGGTTGTCATTCTTTTATTTGCTAGGACGGCTTACTTTTGCTTTTTGAAGCTCATCTGTATGAATATCGTTTGATAAAATACTTTTATTCACATTATCGACAGCAGCTTCACTGCTGCTGAATCCTTGGTTTTTGCTTTTATTTTGTTTACTCACTCCATCCACCTCCACGTGTAACGTCTATATTTTATGGAGTTATAAAAAGAAAATAAGAGGTAGTATTAGGAAAATGACCTTCTTTTCTTTTTGCTTGTATTCCTCCTATTTAAATAAAAATAAAATCTCCATATTTAACAGAATGCACCAGAAATAAATGTTCATACTAAGAGTAGAAATTCTGCATATTCATTTTGAAAATATAGGAGGAAATAAGCGTGAGTACAAATAGCAATACACTATCCATTTTTGCTTTAGGCGGCATTAATGAAATAGGAAAAAATATGTATGCCGTTCAATATGACGATGACATCATTGTGATTGACTGCGGGTCTAAATTTCCTGATGAAAGTTTATTAGGAATTGATTTGATCATACCTGATATTACATACTTACAAGAGAATCGAGAAAAAGTTCGCGCACTGGTTGTGACTCATGGTCATGAAGACCATATTGGAGGTATTCCTTATCTTTTAAAACAGTTAAATCTCCCTATTTATGCAACAAGCCTTACCCTTGGATTAATTGATATTAAACTTCAAGAGCATCAATTATCTGCTGAGACGGAGCTTATTGAAATCAACGAAGAGTCCGAAATTATATTAGGCAATATTCCGCTTTCGTTTTTTAAAACGAATCACAGCATTCCAGATTGTCTCGGCATTGTCTTTCATACCCCTGAAGGAGCTGTTGTGCATACGGGAGATTTTAAGTTTGATTTAACTCCTGTTAACAACCAATATCCAGATCTTCATAAAATGGCGAAAATCGGCAGTGAAGGTGTACTGGCTTTAATATCCGAAAGCACAAATGCTGAACGCCCTGGATTTACGCCTTCAGAAAAGCTAGTTGGCAAACATGTAGAAGAAGCTTTTCGTAAAGCAAAGCGAAAAGTGATTATTTCTACTTTCGCCTCCAACRTTAACCGCGTACAGCAAATTGTAGATGCAGCGATTAAAACGAATAGAAAGCTTGCGCTTCTTGGAAGAAGCATGGTTAACGTTGTATCAGTTGCGTTAGAGAAAGGGTATTTAACTATTCCTGAAGGGATGCTAATTGAACCTTATGAAGTACATTCACTTGCGCCTGAACAAGTCGCTATTCTCTGCACTGGAAGCCAAGGCGAGCCGATGGCCGCTCTATCTAGATTAGCCAGTGGAAATCACCGACAAGTAGAAATTCTTCCTGAAGACACGGTTATTTTATCAGCAGGGCCTATTCCTGGCAATGAACGTAATATCTC
>NZ_JBFULJ010000591.1:0-2408 GCF_056400385.1 Priestia sp. P5_B4 | reverse complement strand
GGCGAAGACTCCTGCGGGAAAAGCGGAACAGGTGAGACCCCGCAGGAGCGTAAGTGACAAGGAGGCTCAGCGGCCGCCGGCGGAAAGCGAAGCCWTGCACGGAAATCAGCCGCGGTATTATAAGCGGTTCAGCTCATTTATTCCATTGGTTCATCTTTAGGTTAGATTCATGTAGTTATGTCCCAGCCTCTTTTAATAGTCGTTTCATTTATCAAGTAGTAGTCGTAGTAGCAACCGCTGAAGTGCTCGCAATAACCGCTAGCATAGCGGCTTGCTGGGCTTGAATAATCGTTTCAATCGTTGTATAGATACCTGTTTCGACCAGTCTAGAATCCTTTAGCTTTTCACTGATAACCAGATTAACCGCCAGCATAACATTGATGTCTTTCTGCCACTTGAAAAGTTTGTCTGTATTTAACTGTTTCACCACGTCATAAATAATTTCAATTTCAGCTTCCGGTTTTTCAAACAGTGCTAATAAGCCAAGAACCGGGTAATGCATTGCTTTTACTTTCATACCTGCCGATTCACAGATTTCTTTTACTGCTAGGCATCTTTCAATAAGTGTATCCCCATGTAAGTTTTTATCGATTGCGAGAATATGACTTAAAAATTGAAGGTCATTCCCTCTTTTAAATCCATGCTGCCCCAATGTGGTATAGAAGTGTTCAATTTCATGCATCAAATCATCAACAGACTCGCTCGTTTCAGCTAATAAAACGGCAAGAGGTACATCACCATTTGATGTAAGGAAGAGATGCTTTTTTTTCATGCCTTGATAAATTTCTACTGACCTTCGAACCATTTCTTTATGGCTTCGACTTGACTCATTCGACAGCATAGCGGAAGCCGCGATATACGTAAATGCGCCTCTAGTAAACCCGCCATGTACCAATTGATCATATACATCCAGAAATTCATAAAACGTTTCTTTTGGATTCTCATAGCGGGTATCCAGCATGGCTGCAATCGTAAACCGCTGCGATGATTTTAATGTAGAAAACATTCCTACTTGATTTTTAATATAGTCACTTAACTCAATATAAGGCTGAAGCTGAAGCGATTTGCCTTTCACTGCATACATAGAAGCGATAGCCATAAACTGCTTCGGATCTGCCACTTTCCATTTGAGTTCATTTTTTAAGCTGATATAAAAACCTCTATACTGATCTACTTTTTGTTGAATCGTTTCCGGTAGCATATCAACACGTCCTTTATTCGTCGTTAGCTTATATACGTAACACTTCAATAAAAGTTTCAATATTTGGTAAATACGCCGTACATTTATGACAATGCGAAAAAGACCTCGGAATATTCCGAGGTCTTTTTCATTCAGTTCTACCTATTAACCTCTTCCCGCTTGGAAAGAAGGATATTTTGTCATACCGCCATCAGCAAATAGTGTAATACCTGTTACGTAGCTTGCTTGTGACGATGCTAAGAATGCTGCAACTGATGCAATTTCTTCCGGATTGCCGATGTAGCCCATTGGAATCATGCTTTCTACGTCTGCACGCTGTTCCGGATCTGCGAATTTTCCAGCGTTGATTGGCGTATCGATCGCGCCTGGTCCAATGTTATTTACGCGGATACCTTTTGGCGCATATTCAAGAGCCAATGTTTCCGTCATTAGCTTCATACCGCCTTTACTTGCTGCATAGTGAACAAATAGTGGCCAAGGAATCATTTCGTGAACGCTGGACATGTTAATAACGTTTCCTTTAATGTCATTTTCAACAAAATATTTAATCGCTTCGCGGCTTCCTAAAAACGCGCCTGTTAAGTTTGTATCGATTACTTGATTCCAGTTTTCTAATGATAATTCATGTGAAGGAACCGGGTTTTCAACACCAGCATTATTAACCATAACGTCTAATGTGCCAAACTCTTTAACAGCTGTCTCTACAAGGTTCACAACGTCTTCTTCTTTTGTTACGTCGCCTCGAACAATAATTGCTTGACCGCCAGCTTGTTCAATTTCTTTTTTTACTTCTAGCGCTTCATCTTCATTGCTGCGGTAGTTTACAACCACTTTTGACTGCTCTTGACCAAAACGAACGGCCATTGCGCGCCCCAATCCTTTTGATCCGCCTGTTACAACTACTACTTTATCTTTTAAATCTGTATACATCTTGAAGTCCTCCTACTTTTCCTGCGTGATATGTCTTGTTATACTGTACTAATTACAARTACAGTTTAGGTTTTAAAAAGAGAATAAACATTTCTCTATCTCTTCTTTCTCAAACTGTCATTCATTTAAAAAGTAACAAATTCACTTTTGTCTCTTTTCGTTACTTATCGTAACTAAGAGAAATAAAGTAGTCAAGCTTTTTGTTTGATCACTTTTATAATTTATTTTTATCTCTCACTTTCTTCATATTTGTTCCCAGTAGAATATAACTTCACAC
>NZ_JBFULJ010000590.1:0-2409 GCF_056400385.1 Priestia sp. P5_B4 | reverse complement strand
GAGCACCAAACCTTTATCGACGAAGCAGTCCATTCCGCTGGGATTAATTGCTGGATTTGCTGATGCTACAGGAGGAGGCGGCTGGGGGCCGATAGCAACGCCTGTATTGCTAGCTAAAAAAGGCACAACAGCACGGAAAGTCGTTGGAACCGTGGATACAAGTGAATTTGCTATTGCCGTCTCGGCTACACTTGGCTTTTTAATCTCTCTTGGCTGGGAGCAGGTAAATTGGTTCTGGGTAGGCGCCCTTATGATTGGCGGAATTATCGCGGCTCCGATTGCTGCATGGTTTGTTCGTATTATCCCGGCTCACTTGCTTGGTTCACTTGTTGGTGGGTTTATCATTTTAACAAATGCTCGAACACTCTTAAACACTTGGGTATCCAGCAGCTCTACTCAGATAGCTGTATATGCATTCATACTTATCGTGTGGGCAGCAGCGATCATTTACTCACTGTTACAAGGAAAAAAATATAATCAAAATCGAAACGTAGAAGTTTCATAATAAAAAGGATGGAATAAAAGTAGCTCAGTTAAAGAAAGATCTGAACGTGTTTGATTCTGGATAGAGAATCAAATGTGTTCAGATTTTTTTATGGTTAGAGGGAAGGCAGTTTCATGTACGTAGTGGCCTCTAGCTGTTGGCTGGAGGGCAAGGCGAGGACTTATGCGTAAAAAGCGGAACAGGTGAGACCCGGCAGGAGTGGTCGCCCTCGGAAAGCGAAGCCTTGTACGGAAATCAACAGCGGTGTAACAAAGGGGCCATACTAGCGCATTATCCCATTTGTTCGTCTTTAGATTGGGGTGATTTCATTATGTCTCAATCTCTTTTATTATCTGAATTCCGTAAAATAGAGAAGCGTAGATATTTTTTTTGTGTCTTATGATACAATAGACGAGTTCATTCATGAGTGGGAATACTTTCTAACACATATAAAATTCATTGAATCGTCGAGGTGTGAAGAGTAAGTGGTCTATTTTATTTTAGTATTAGTAGCAGCTATCGAAGTAATTGTCTTATTGATTAATCGACCTGTATTTGCAAACATTCCGTATGTTCAAGTATATATTGTTCCTTTGTTAGTAGTAATTGTCATCACAATGTTACTTTCGCAAAATCCAAAGAGATTTATGCGTTGGTTTAAACAAGGGCTTATTACGATTTCAGTCGTTGTGCTTGTATTCGTACCGGTTCTCTATGCCAAAAATCTCCCGCTGTATGGTTATAATGAAGCAAAAAAAATGCTTGCGCAAAGAGAACAGCTCTTGCTAAGTCAGTTCCAAAAAGGAAAATACGTATATCCAGCAAAAGACAGCCCTAAAAAATACCGTTATCTATTTAAAGTCAATCGTGGAAACGGCATGCTTGAATATGTATTCGACCCATACACAGGCGGTTATGAAGTTGTGACAGATGTGATAAAAAAATAAAGGTTTAGCTTATTTAAAGCTAAGCCTTTTAATGTGAGAAAAATTGAAACTTTTTGAAAATCTGTGCGTATTTATTAAAGAACGTTCACAAAAAAGTCACAAAAGGAGTTGCACAATGGGAAAGTTAGAATACCGACTGCTAAAGCCTGATGATACGTTTGTATCTATTTATCACTATCAATCTATTGAACTTGAACAAATTTTAGCACGAAGAGAATGCGAATTTTTTGTTAAAGAAGGAGTAACGTATAAACAAACTTCATCTGCAGTCGAAGATGATATACATATTATTTATGTAAAAGAACATGAACATGGGCCGAAAGAGCAAGCAGAAGACGATAACAAAGAGATTACGTTAGAAGTACGCGAACTGAATTCTCTTCGAGGACATCCGATTTTATTCGTCTCTTCATTTTATACGCATTTGGACGTATTAAGCTATATCGGAACAGTTTATACATACTACAATGGATGGGAATGGGAAAGAGACTCTGCGGAAATTGATGAAGATCGCAGCGTGTACAGTTTATATGTAACAAAAACAGGCGTAACGTATGAAGGGGGTAAGGCGTAATGTCAAAAACAAAAAAAATGATGGCCGGGGTTTTGACCACAGCTTTAATGACATCGCTCGTTGCCTGTGGTTCAACTGATCAGGCAAGACCAGCTAAACCGAAAGATAAATCGTGTGACAAGTGGAAGTGGGATGAAGATACCCAAACGTACTACTGTTCAGATTCTTCTTCTTCGCACAGCGGCTCATATTATCACGGAGGCCGCTACTACGGCTCTAAAAAACAGTTGACCTCATCATCGGCCTATAAATCATTTAAATCAAGCAGCTGAACGTAGGCGTATCCGCATTTAGTTCTAAAAGCTTAATTTGATCAGTCGTAACAGCAAAATCAAGGCGCGAAATCACACTTTCTGTTTCCATCGTTTTCAGTCGTAGGTACGGGAGGCTGTCTTTTGGAAATC
>NZ_JBFULJ010000589.1:0-2410 GCF_056400385.1 Priestia sp. P5_B4 | reverse complement strand
CGTTAATATCCGTTTTAATATAGTAAATACCATCTTCCTTAAAGGTTGCTTTGGCTTTATACATACTGCCGTCATAATGCGCTTTTACTGTTTCAACTTTACCGGGAGCATCTTTTTTCCACACTTTAAACTGAACGCTTTTGGCATCATCCACCGTTTTATTTTCTTGCATTACGTGCACTTCTAGTACCTGTGTGCTCCGGGGTTTTATAGTTTCAGGAAGCATCACATGCGCAGACAGAGGCTTTGGCTGCTTGTAGAGCTTGGCTGCGTTACTGTTTACAGAGCACGCGGAAAGTAAAATCGTACTAAGTATGACCAATCCGGGTATTTTCCATTTGTTCATTGTTACTGCACCTCACATCGTTTCATGCATCATGCGTTTAAAAACCGCTTCAATGCTGGAATTCGTTTGATGACAAAGAAATCCAAAAGCCACACGATAACTAAGGACAGTCCGACTAAAGGAAAGACGAGACCAAACACCACGATTATACACGTCACAATGCGCATTGCATTTCCTTCAGGAACTTTAGGAGCGCCTATGTTTTTAGCTGGTTTTCGTTTCCACCACAGTAAGGCTCCGCTGATAGCAATACCAGCAATTCCGATACAAACAATGAGGCCCATAAGCTGATTTATAAACCCAAACTGTGTACCTTTATGAAGCGTAATACCAAGTGCAATCAATTTTCCCATAAATCCATAGTTGTCGTACCGATAATCGGCTAACACAGCGCCGGTGTATTGATCAAGGTGAATGGCTGCTTCATCCTGAGCTCTTGGTGAAAAAACAGAGAGCGTATACACGCCTTGAGGTTCTTGCGGAATAGAAATGGTATAGCCGTCGTGCATATGCTGTTCATTTGCAATATCTACAATGTCATCAAGCGATACTTTTGTATATTGCGAAGCTGTGGAGTTTGGAACTTCTAACGTTTCAGCTCCCCAAGGCACGTCCGCTACATCTTTTGTTTGCACGGTTGAAGTAGGTGCACTGCCTACCCAAATAGACGGAGGGTACCCAACGCCTGCGTTTGTGGCGATTTGCTGAAACGCATTGCCCCACAGTCCTGACCACGGAAGGCCCGTTAGTACGAGAAAAAGCATACCAGCTGAAATCCAAAAGGCCGGTACCGCATGAAGGTCTCGTGCAAGCACGTTTTTACCTTTTGAAAAACGAGGAATCAGCACACCTTTTATTTTGTCTTTTTTGCGCGGCCACCATAAAAAAGCACCGGTTACAATTAAGACAATCGCCCAGCAGGCCGCAAGTTCTACGATACGATCACCCGCTGTTCCTGCCATTAGCTCTCCGTGAAATTCTTCAATTTGATTCATTAAGCGACTCGAATCATCCAGTTTTCCTACAATGTGACCATTGTGAGGGTTAACAAAAATCGTATATGTATGGTCTTTTAATGAGATTCCTACTTCTGAAGAACGAGTGGAGCGCTCACTGGGCTTATACGTCAACACGTCAGCGCCTGGATACTTTTCCTTTACAGCCTGCACTTGTGCTAAAGGGGATGTAGACTGTGATTGAGCTTGAACATGATACAAGTCGTGGTACAGTCTTTCTTCAATTTGAGGCTTGAACAAATACACGCCTCCAGTAACAGCTAATATAAGAAGAAACGGAGTAAACACTAAGCCCGCATAAAAGTGCCAGCGCCATATGGCTTTGTATAGGCCTTGAGAACGCGCCGTGCTTTTTTTAGTTGTACTTGTTGTTTCTTCGCGCTTTTCCTGCATCATTTTTTCCTCCTTTTTCCTAACGAACGTGCTTTCATTATAGAAGGAAAGGGAGAATTAGCCATCACTCCTGAGAGTGATTGTTGGGACTTATAAGAGGAAGCTGCTAATAAAAAAACAGCTCGTGAAAGCTGTTAGTTCATTAAGCCGTTTTGAAACGCATAGCTTGTCAGCTGCACGCGGTTTTCTAAATGAAGCTTGCTTAAAATATTTTTCAAATGGCTTTTTACCGTGTGTTCAGAAATAAATAACTGCGCGGAGATATCGCGGTTCGACAGTCCTTTAGCCACTAATTGAAGTACTTCAAGCTCTCGTGCAGAAAGGGGAGTGTCGGTTTTTTTTATCGATGTTTCTTGCGGAAACTCTTTTAAAATTTGAAACGCAATTTCTTTTGACATAGGAACTTCATCTAAAGCGAACGCACGCAAATAGTTGTACCACACTTCAGACTGCAGGTTTTTTAACAAATAGCCCTGTGCGCCTTTTTTCAGCGCATCAAATAAATCCGTAATATCGTCTGAAACCGTGATGACCACAATTTTAACGTATGGAAACCGAAGCTTAATTTGTTTAGTTGCTTCTAACCCGTCCATAACAGGCATTCCAATATCCATTAGTACGATATCAGGCATTAATTTTCCGGTCAGTTCAATGG
>NZ_JBFULJ010000588.1:0-2413 GCF_056400385.1 Priestia sp. P5_B4 | reverse complement strand
CCTCATCGAAGGCGATTTTTCTACCCCAGCATTATATCTTCATTTGGATAACGAACGGCTTCACGCTTTTGCTTAGATAATGAAAACGCAAGCGTTAATGGCCCCACTTTTCCTAAAAACATGATAAAGATAATAATCACGCGTCCAAAGTACGAAAGTTCAGGAGTTGCTCCCATCGATAAACCTACTGTTCCAAATGCAGAAACAACTTCAAACATAATTTTTACAAACGGCAGGTTTTCCGAAATATTTAACAGGAAAATGGCCCCAAATACAAACATAATTGAAATCATCGTGATGGCTAGTGCCTTAAACACGTGAAGAGGAAGAAGTCGTCTCTTTAATAGCACAATATCTTCCCGGCTTCGTAAAAATGCCCATACAGAAAAAACAATCACCACAAACGTTGTTAGTTTAATACCGCCTCCTGTTGACGCACTTCCTGCACCAATAAACATTAATAAGACCATTAAAAAGACCGTTGCGTCATGCAGGTGAGCTAAATCAATTGTATTAAATCCCGCGGTTCTTGTCGTTACCGCTTGAAAATAAGAAGCCCATACTTTGTCTCCTAATGATAAATTTCCGAGCGTATGCGAATTGCTGTACTCTAAGAAAAAAATAAAAAGCATGGCAATCACATTAATTGCAAACGTGCTGATAATCATAATTTTTGAATGCAGCGTTAGTTTTTTATACGATTTTTTCACCCACATATCAGCAAGAACGGTAAACCCTAATCCACCAATGATGAACAAAAAAGAAATCGTTATGTTAATAATAGGATCTCCTACATACTGCACTAAGTTATCAGACAGTAGTCCAAACCCTGCGTTATTAAAAGCTGAAATTGAATGAAACAAGCTAAAGAACAGCCCCTTAGACCATCCGAATTCCGGAACCCAGCGTATCGCTAGAAAGATAAGTGCAACAAACTCAATTAAAAATGAAAAGATAAACAGTCTTTTAACTAGCAGGACAACTCCGCCGATGCTCGTTTGATTTAATGCCTGCTGAACGAGCATACGCTCTTTAAATCCAATTTTTTTACCTAGCATCATAAAAATCAACACGGCAAATGACATAATGCCAAGACCGCCTATTTGAATTAACAGCATAATAATCGTTTGACCAATGACGGTAAAACGCGTACCTGTATCTACGACGGCTAAGCCGGTTACTGTCATAGCGGAAGTAGACGTAAAAAGGGCGTCTACCCACCGGATGGGCTCAGTAGTAGAAACAGGCATCATCAATAGAAGAGCACCTATAATAATTCCTCCGCCAAAAATGGAGACAAGCAGCTGCGGAGGGGTGAGTTTAATGATTTGTTTTTTCATAAGTTAAACGCCTTCTTCTTCAAAACGGTTCAAATCGCGATTATGTCCGATAACAATCAGCATATCTCCTTGTTCAATTATTTCATGCGCGGTAGGCGAAATCACCATTTCTCCGTCTTTTCGCTGAAAGCCGATAATGTTGCAGCCGTACTTGGCACGAATGTTCAAATCAAACAGCGTTTTATTATGAAGTTTCTTAGAGGCGACAATTTCGACAATACTATAATCCTTTGACAGTTCAATGTAATCAATGATCTTTTCTGACACCACGTGATGAGCAATACGCTTAGCAATATCGCGCTCAGGATGAATGACTTTGTCCGCTCCTATTTTCTCCAGCACCTTTTGGTGATACATATTTACTGCTTTTACCCATACTTGTTTAACGCCCATATCTTTTAAAAGCATCGTTGCGAGCACGCTCGCTTCGATATCATCCCCAAACGAAATAAGAGCATGATCAACATTGCGAATACCTAGCCCCTTTAAGCTAGCTTCATCAATTGCATTCGCCTGCACAACATATGTAGCTGAGTTGCTAAATTTATTTACTACCTCCTGATTGCGGTCAATAGCGAKCACATCCACATCCAGATTAGCAAACTCTTCAACCAAACTGCCTCCAAAACGACCTAATCCCAATACAGCAAACTGTTTTTTCATAATGTATTTATTCCTTTCTTCAACTGCTGTGTGTTCTCTTAGCTTATACTTTTTCTAAAAAATTACATCTTTTTCTTAAAAAAAGCGCAAAAAAACACAGGAAGGCTCCTGTGTTTTTTCACACTTTTCCCCCTCAAAACGCTTGCGAAGTTAGCTGTCGGGTTCGGGTTTTAAGAGTAACCCTACCTTTTTAAGGATTCACCCCGGAGCACAATATGTGCGTAAATAATGGGTCCTCCGCTCCGTAATGGATTAAGCGATTTTTATTCAAATGTCTATGATCTATTTTTTAGAATAATCGATTCGATTCATGATACGTTTCACTTCACGAAAGCTATCTTACTCCTGTGGATTTTGTCTGTCAAGATATTTTTAGGGAAGACCTCACTTGCCCTGCAAGCTGCAAAAAT
>NZ_JBFULJ010000587.1:0-2420 GCF_056400385.1 Priestia sp. P5_B4 | reverse complement strand
GTACTGCAGGCGTGCAGAATATAAATTCTGATCTACTAATCCGTCAATTTTCATCCACTCATCTTCAATATCCTTTAGCCAAGGCCATTTATAAAGCTCTGTACGATGAGCATTAATAAGCAGCTTCATCGCAGTAAGCGGCGTCTTGATCTCATGAACCCAAGTCGTTACATATTCCTGCTGCTCTCGCTGCTGTACGTGAAGAGCATGAGTTTGTCTGCGATACACACGATCTATATGCTGCAGCAAACTCAGCATATCTTCATCTGCTTTTGTTCGAACATATGGCTGCATTTCTTGCAAATCGTACGCATCATTCCGCAGCATTAAGCTCAACTTTTTTAGAAATCTTCTTTCTTTTACTCCTCTCCATAAAAGAAACAGAATCAGCAGACACAGCGTTAATAGATTCAAATACCAAAACGAAGTGGACGACACCTTAATATCATACTCAAGCAGCAGCAGAGCATCGATTACACTCAGCCATATAAGAACAAATAAAATCCAGCTTAGTCTCTCTCTTAAAAAACTTTTCCACATCTTAATTCACCAAATATCCTTGGCCTTTTTTGGTCACAATTTTATCATTCAGCCCGATGTCTTCCAGCTTGGTGCGAATGCGTGTGATGTTGACAGAAAGCGTATTGTCACTTACAAATTTCTCATCTTCCCATAACCTTCGCATAAGCTCTTCTCGCGATACAATCTTGCCTCGTTCTTCCAAAAGAAGCCGTAAAATAAAAAATTCATTTTTCGTTAAATGAATTTCTTGATCGTTGTAATGCAAACTTCCTTTTTTTAAGTCTAGCACCGCGCCGTTCCACTCGATAACGTCTGAAATCGTGTCTCCATATGAATACGTTCTGCGCAGAAGGGCCTGCACTTTAGCAACAAGAACATCCAAGTTAAACGGCTTTTGAATATAGTCATCTGCCCCAACATTCATTGCCATAACAATATCCATTGGATGTTCACGAGAGGAAAGAAAGACGATAGGAGTTTTTGAAACTGCACGTATTTGCTGACACCAGTAAAACCCGTCATATACAGGCAAATTCACGTCTAAAATAACAAGCTCTGGGCTTTCTCCAATAAATACTTCCATTACCTTTTGAAAGTCTTCTACTCCAGCCACTTCAAATGACCACTGTTCAAATTTCTCTTTCACTAATTCATATATTTTATCATCGTCTTCTACTATTAAAATTTTCATACATTCACCTCTGTATTGTCCTATATATTATGTATAACCTACTGTTGAATACTTTTTTAAAAGCTCATCTAATCCATTAGCATGACAGCAATTTTCTTAAAAATAAACCATTTATTTCTGTAAAACGAAGACTGAACGAGTATTATCGTAGTGTAAACTTGTATATGTTACAAGTTTCTCTGTTCAAATACTACAAAATAATGACAATATCGTTAATAAGTAATCTTTAAACTCCATTAAATGCTCATTTTTTGTTACTATAGTATATAAGATGAAAACTTAAACTAATTTGACATGTGGATATGTAAAAAGGAGCTAGTTATCAATGAGTGTACCCAACAAATTACGCGACAACGCAATGGTGATGTTAAAAGAGACAAGCCGAACATTTTTTATTCCAATTAGCCATTTGCCGGCAGAATTGCAGGATGCAGTAGGATCTGCTTACTTATGTATGAGGGCAATTGATGAAATTGAAGATCACCCTGAGCTAGAAGCCGGTGTAAAAAGCCGCTTGCTTTACGCCATTAGTGACCTGTTAAAAAAGTCTTTTAACGAAGACGAGTACATGGCATTAGTAGGTCCTTATCAAGCTGATTTACCTGACGTAACGCTTCAGCTCGGCAACTGGATTGCGCTTTGTCCGACTGGAGTTGCAGATCAAGTATTAGATGCAACTTCTATTATGGCCAAAGGAATGGCCGATTGGGTAGAAAAAGACTGGCATATTCAAAATGAAGCGGATTTAGATGACTATACGTTCTACGTAGCTGGTCTAGTAGGTGTGATGCTTAATGACATTTGGAAATGGTATGACGGCACGGAAACAGATAAAGAATTAGCTATTGCGTTTGGACGCGGCTTGCAGTCTGTTAATATCCTGCGTAATACCTCGGAAGATTCAGAGCGCGGAGTCAGCTTCTTTCCTAACAATTGGAGCAGAGAAGATATGTTTGCCTACGCTCGCCGCAATCTTTCACTAGGAAAGAAATATTTAGAAGATGTTAAATCGCTTCCGATCCTTCATTTCTGTAAAATTCCGTTAGCGCTTGCTGATGGAACATTAAACGCCTTGATGAAAGGAAAAGAAAAAATGACGCGTGACGATGTAAATAAAACGGTAAATGAAGTTGTGGATATGTAAAAACAAAAGCACGGAGCCCCTGGGTTCCGTGCTTTTTATATCTCTACCTGCAGACTTTCATAT
>NZ_JBFULJ010000586.1:0-2421 GCF_056400385.1 Priestia sp. P5_B4 | reverse complement strand
GTTTCAGAGTTTATATCTGTCTCTTTATTCGAGTTATTTGAATATTGATAAATAGATGGCATATTTACTAATATACGTTCCTTAGATATATTAAAGAATTTAGATACACTATCACTTAACCAGTTACTTTGAACAATTAAGTTTGTATTATCACTTAAAGTAGATCTAATAAAATAAGGATATATCTTTTTATAAAACCAAAGTGGCCTTTCATCATTTTTAAATATATTCCAATTATAACTAACAAAAGGAATAGGAGTGTGTAAATATATAGTTTGTTGAACTCCTTTAAAAAAAACGCCGGTATTTTGTAACGATATTATTTTTTGTGGAATTATATTGTGCTTTTCGGACCAATTTTTCATACCAAAATAATCCCAGTACAATCTTTTAAATGCTTTCTTCGCATCTTTTTTTATTAATTTACAATTGACTGGAACATTATGAGGCTTATATAAAGGACTAATAAAAATGTAATACTCATTTTTAGCATCGTAGAGACCGATATTATCAATAAATTGATCAACGATGGTTTTTAGTCCTCCTATTTCTGAGGCTGCTGTCGCATTCACAAAAATAACCAATTGATTCACCTAATTTTTTTTAATATTTTCTTCATTAATTTATAGATTTTAATTCTTTTTAAAAATATAGAAATTTTGTTATGGAACTCCAATTTATATAGATTAGCATATAATCTTTCGATTTCTAATTGATAAGTTACGTCAACTAAATTAAATTCTATATTTTGTTTAGATAATTTAGTTTTAAATTTACTACTTAAACTTCCGTGAGTAGAATCACTTCCAAATCCTTCATTTTGGACGAAAGTATGCCGAGGAAATACAGTATATTTATTAAATTTAAACTGAGCATTAGTCCATCTTATAGCCCAAGAATCAATAAGTTTTTCTTTGTAATCCTTGGTTAGATAATAAATGTCTTCTCCCACTAAATCTAAACCTTTCTTTTTGGAAAAAATCTCATCAAAATCTTTATTTCCCCACTCCCATTCTATTAATTCCCAACGGTCTTTCCAAGTAGCCCATCCCCAAGAACTCCCTCGTAATGTTAGGAATACATCCTCCTGGTAATCATCTGGTAATTCCATATTAGGAGTATAACCCGATATAGACCAAATATTAGATTTGTCTTTATAATATCTTAATGCTTTGTTCATATAAGAAAGGAACGACGAGTGAGTAATTAAATCATCTTCTAAAACAATTACTTTATTATATTTTTTAATTATTTCTGTTACCCCAGTTATTATGGAATTAGCTAAACCTTTGTTTACAGGACTTTGAATTATATTTACTTTTTTAAAGCCTTTTAAGAATTTAACTATTTTAATAATTTCTTCAATTTTTTGTTT
This sequence comes from Priestia sp. P5_B4, assembly GCF_056400385.1. Taxonomy (NCBI): domain Bacteria; kingdom Bacillati; phylum Bacillota; class Bacilli; order Caryophanales; family Bacillaceae; genus Priestia; species Priestia sp. P5_B4. The sequence continues at coordinate 1,046 of NZ_JBFULJ010000586.1, read as the reverse complement.
ATCTGTTTCTACTTTTGGTCCATCAATGAATACATATAAATTTGTTTGTCTAGCAAGATCATTTAATTCTAAGGCCTTCAATGTTTTTGCTGTTAATTGTGGCCTGTTATAGCAAAATAAAGCTACTGGCGCTAATTCAACTTCGTTGTTCATATATATTCCCTTTCATCCTTATATAATAATTCTAATAGTCTTAAAATTCGCACTGAAATTTTAATTGTACAAGTAATATACAAACTTTTATAACATTCTAGGCTTCTTTCAAAAACAGTAGGTAGTCCTCCCTGAATTTTTTTATGTCTATCATTTTTTGATATTTTTTTTGATTTTCAATAATTTTTTTATCATTTCCAATTTCTTTATTGAGTAAAAATTTCTTTATTTTTACACTCAAGTCTTTATAGTCTTCGGCCTCAAAAGTCATACCTAAACCATAATTTTCTATAGTAAAGCCTATTTCACCATGTCTTGGCCCAATCACAAATTTCGACCTCGCAACTGCTTCGGTTAAAGGACCACTTTGCCCTGAAAAAACTTTTCTATAGGGGAGTATAACTACATCAGATATATTGAAATAAGAATTCAATTCAGATTCTGTTACATATTCTAAATTATAAAAAACCTTATTTTCCAAAGAATACTCCTTTACATATTTTATAATATCTTTCTTTGTGTAATAACTCTCTTTTCCTACAATAAGTAAAGTGAAGGATTCATTAGAAATTTCTTTCAGAGATCTTAATAGAATATCTATTCCTTTATCATATCTTAGTCCTCCAAAAGCTAGAAGAAACGGTTTTCGGTATAAATTATTTTCTAGGTTAATTTCAGCGAAACTATTGCTCCCAGTATGGAGATAGGGATAAGGAATTGAAACTATTTTACTTGGTGGTAAATCACTGTTCTCATTTAGTAATTTGTTTCTAGAATACTGCCCGTGCACCACTAATTTTTTTATAACTTTAATTTTTAATAAAAATTTTAAAGCAGCTCTTTTTACTTTATTACCAGGAATCCAATGGAGTGTGCTTGTTAAATTGATATTA
>NZ_JBFULJ010000585.1:0-2430 GCF_056400385.1 Priestia sp. P5_B4 | reverse complement strand
CTCTTCAGGGGTTCCTGCCTTACTTACATGGCATAAAGAATCCGGTTTGAATACCGATGACTTAAAATCTATTCAGCAAGTGGCGGCAGATTTAGAAAAGAAACCATTAGAAAAACAAACGTCTACTCCGCCTTTGCACAAATTACCGTTAGCAGCTTTACAAAAAATGATTTCAAAGGACGGTACAACGCTTGTACAGCCCATTTTCTTTAAAGAAAACGTTGAAACAGATGTACTAGAAAAAAATCTAGACAAGATTAAAAAACAAGTAAAAGAACAGGTTTCATATGATTCTTTTGCTACAGATATCGATGCAAAAGATAAGCTAAGCACGCGCGTTACCGGACCTGTAGGAATTCAAGTAGATGCAACCAGCTTATTTGAAGGAGCAGACGTTTCCTTACTAATCGCGACAGTTTTATTAGTCTTAATTTTACTTCTTGTCATTTATCGTTCCCCAATTTTAGCGATTATTCCTTTAATCGGTGTGGGTTTTGCCTATGGGGTTCTGAGTCCGATTCTCGGTATTTTGGCAGATAAAGAATGGATTACGGTTGACTCGCAGTCCATATCCATTATGACAGTCTTGTTATTTGGAGCAGGAACAGACTATTGTTTATTTTTAATTTCTCATTATCGTGATGAGCTTCGTAAAGTAAAAGATAAGAGACAAGCCCTTATCAATGCCTTTAAAGGTGCTTCAGGTGCTATAGCTATGAGTGGATTTACAGTTGTCATCTCTCTTCTGGCCTTGATTGTAGCAAAATACGGTGCTTACCACCGTTTTGCAATCCCTTTTAGCTTATCTATTCTAATTATGGGATTAGCAAGTTTAACACTTATTCCCGCCCTGCTTTCGGTTATGGGAAGAGGTTCTTTTTATCCTTTCGTCCCTCGTACTCCTGAAATGGAAGAAGAATTGGCGAAAAAGAAAGGAAAACCGGTGCGTGACCGAAAAGCGAAAAACCGTTTCGGGAATTGGATTGGTAATGTGGTTACGACGAAACCATGGACAATCATTGTAGCTTGTCTAGTCTTTTTTGGAGCTTCATCCATTTACTCTAGTCAAATCAAGTACACATATGATTTATTGTCTTCTTTCCCGGAAGATATGCCATCTCGTGAAGGTTTTACGATTATTTCTGATGCTTACTCTCCTGGTGAACTAGCACCAGCACAAGTAGTCCTTGATACGGAAGGAAAATCGGTTGACCTTGAAAAAGCATTAAAGAAAAATGACCTTATTAGTACTGTTTCTGCACCTCAAAGTGGTACAAATAATGAGGATCTAAAAGTATATGACGTTACGTTTAATGTGAATCCATATAGTATAGAAGCAATGAAAGCTATTCCAGACTTGAGAGATGCAGCTGAAAAGGCGCTGTCACAGTCCGGAGTTTCTGCAGTCAAATCCAAAGTATGGATCGGCGGTCAAACAGCAACACAGTATGACACAATGACCACGAGTGATAAAGACGACAGTATCATTGTCCCATTAATTATTATTTTTATATCGCTCCTGCTATTAGCTTACTTGCGTTCCATTGTAGCCATGCTTTACTTGGTTGGAACGGTTATCTTATCCTACAGTGCAGCCTTAGGATTAGGCTGGCTCATTATTCACAACATCATGGGGGCAGATGCTATCCAAGGAGCGATCCCTTTATACGCATTTGTATTTTTAGTGGCGCTTGGTGAGGATTATAATATCTTTATGATCTCAAGCATCTGGCAGAAAAAGAAGCATATGCCATTAAAGCAAGCAATTAAAGAAGGCGTAAGCGAAACAAGCGGTGTTATTACATCAGCTGGAATCATCTTAGCTGCTACCTTCGCGGTTCTAGCAACACTGCCTATTCAAGTTCTGGTTCAGTTTGGAATTATCACGGCTTTAGGTGTTCTGTTAGATACATTTATTGTGCGACCGTTCCTTGTACCTGCGATTACTACGGTTTTAGGAAGATTTGCTTTTTGGCCAGGTAAAGTTGAAATGGTATCAGAAAAAGAGCAGTAAATATTAAAACCAAGAAAAAAGCAAAGAGAATATTCTCTTTGCTTTTTCAGCAAACCCAGGTCATAACATAGGGTGATACTTCTTACTATTATTAGTGAGAAATACAAAGGTAAGAAGAACAATTCCTCAGCAGAAACATGTGGCTTTCTACACTTCTTTTAATACCAAGTTCATTTAAATTGTTAACCTTTACTTGCAATTCATAAAAGCAGCTATTCAGGATAAAGTATTACTTCAGACACGTATACTACTGGAGGTCGTAATTTGTTAATCAGTGAGATTGTTCAAAAACTAAATAATGGTGCTACTTATGCAGATATTGCTTCTTCCATTAAAATTAGTGAAGATATATTGAGAAATGATTTAAAAAACTTCGGATTTCACTATGATAATAAAGAAAAAAAGGTGTTATTTAC
>NZ_JBFULJ010000584.1:0-2432 GCF_056400385.1 Priestia sp. P5_B4 | reverse complement strand
GAGTAGGATATGTGATAAGAAAGGAACCGTATGAAAATTACTACCAAGGTTAACTTGTTTATTACAGTTTCTCTGTTAGTCAGCTTGCTCATTGTAAATACGATTGTATTTTTCTTATTTATGAAAACGACCGTTAATATGGAAGCGCACTTAGTCTTCAAAAATGCGAATGAAATGTTGAAAAAATACCACATTTCCAAATCCTTAACACTAGACAAAAACCTTTTAAACTCTTACATGCCTAGTCACTCTTTTATTCGAATCGTTGGGCCGAACTCTACAACTATTAATCAAGTCACTAACGACAAAGTCCTTGTTCAGAAAATCTCCCCTACTTTTTCAACAGAAAAGAACTTTGAACTTAGACCTTTTCAAGAACATCAAAATTTAGTAGTTCACGTACCGATTCATCAGAATCACAAAGTAATCGGCACGTTAGAAATAAGTGAGCGGTTATCAGGACTAGAAAGCCGCAAAGATATTATTTTGTCCATAATGGGGACTGTTACCGTTGTTTCTGTTCTTCTCTCTTTTCTAGCTGGCAGATGGCTATCAGCTATCATTATGAAGCCTATTGTATCAATGATCTCTACAATGGAAGATATTGAACAAAGTGGAACGCTGAAAAAGATTGGCATACAAACTGAAACAAAAGATGAAGTGTACAAAATGGCAGCTACATTTAACCGTATGATTAGTAAACTGAAGGAAAACTCAGATAAACAAAGGCAATTTATTTCCGATGCTTCTCATGAGTTAAAAACGCCTGTGACTGTTATTAGCAGTTTTATTACGATTCTTAGAAGGCATGGCACACAAGATGAAACAATAGCAAAAGAAGCAATTGAGGCTATTTATTCAGAAACAAATAGAATGAAAAATTTGACAAAAACACTATTAAGTTTAGCTGAATTAGAGGACTCCGAACCTGTTGATATAAAATCAGTTGACCTTGTCTCTCTCAGTACAGCCCTTGTAACTCAGTTCATGCAAGTTTATGACCGACCTATTATCCTGCATAAAAATCCCCACTCCATTTTCATCAAGGGAGATGAATTGAAGCTGAAACAAGTGATCATTATCTTTTTAGATAATGCCATAAAGTATAGTACCGATGTAATTGAGGTCTTTTTGGAAAGTGATCAGCATAAGGGAATTCTCCGAATAAAAGATTATGGCATTGGCATACCAGAAGAAGAACAATCTCATGTTTTTGAAAGGTTTTATCGAGTAGACAAAGCCCGCAAGCGGGATTCAGGAGGAAGTGGACTTGGATTAGCTATTGCTAAAAATATTGTGAACCTCCATAAAGGAGAAATTGATATACAAAGCAAAGAACATGCTGGAACAGAGATTAAAGTTACTTTTCCCCTTACAAACTGAGTAAGTCGCTTTTATATAAATTAGCTCATGTACCACTAATGAGGAAGCAACTATCAATATTTAATTTCTAAAAATGCTACCTACTAGATGCATCCAAAACGGAATCACCAGTTTTCCATCAAAAAAAACACCTCCAAGTGATTGCTCGGTACTCCATACCCGGTTATCAGCTTGAAGGTGTTTTTTATTTATATAAAATCAGAGCCTGTCCAAATTATTAGCAACTACGTTTTCTTAATCTGCGAACGCTGATACTTTCTAAACTAGTCGTATTTCTATTACCTGAATTATCTTCCCATACTAAAAATCCGCCTTCTGCTCGAATAAACGTACCATTTCCATCAAGTTGTCTTCCAGCAGAAAAAACTTGAATTTTATCTCCTCTTCGAAAATTATCTACTATAGAACGAGATTGAGATTGAGATGTACGACGATCTCCACTACGACGTCCTGGCATAACTTCACCTCCTTATACACTTATAGTACATACTATGAAAGAAACGAAAATTGGCATAAGCAAAGCGCGTAAAAACACAAAAAATATTTTATAAATGAAAAATTTGGCCATACCTGTCCTTAGCATTTCTGCAATTTCTCTTACATTCATTCCTACTCAACATAATGCCTCTTTCTAAAGCACATATAAAAAGCTAGCTCTTAGTGMATAACGATTGTTTTTGTTGCTGCAACTTAAAAACACACTGAATCTCTTTCATCTTGTATTGCTGTTGTTGCATTGATTTATGGAGTATAAAATACATATATGATTAAAGTGTGTTATATATATAATTTAAAAAGTTATATCTTTTAGACACAAAAAAAAGAACCCTCCATTACATAAAGGATGTTATAGACATGCTTTTTAATAAAAGTGTGTTGCTTCTTCAATTAAAACTTATCCTTAAACCCATTCTTTCCTATGTTCACGAATAAATTTAATATCATTTTGATAATGTTCAAGATGCCCTTGGTGTATCATTTTCTGGAACGCACTGTCGCCTTCGCTGGCTTTTCTTGTAATTGTTTTACATAACCCCTCTAATCTCAGC
>NZ_JBFULJ010000583.1:0-2443 GCF_056400385.1 Priestia sp. P5_B4 | reverse complement strand
GTGGTAAAGGGTGAAGAAAATGGAACGTTATGACGTAATTCAAGGCGCAGAATCTTTTTATTATAAAGGCAACGACATTGGTATACTTGTTTCTCATGGATTTATGGGGACTCCTCAAAGTATGGAATATATCGGAAAAGAATTAGCTGAAAAAGGTTTTACTGTGTACGGTTTGCGACTAACGGGACATGGTACTCACTACTATGATATTGAACAAACAACGTATCAGGAATGGAAGCAAGACTTTTTAACTGGGTATCAGCGTTTGAAACAAGAATGCCGTCATGTATTTATCTTGGGTCAGTCCATGGGAGGCACTCTTACCTTTCATACAGCAAGCCAAGGATTAGACCTTGACGGAGTTATTGCAATTAATCCGGCTATGACGTCCATTCCTTCAATGGAGCCTTATCGCTCTCGTCATACGCCTCGTTATTTAAAAGAAGAGCATCCTGATATTAAAGATCCAAACGTACATGAAATTACGTACGATAAAGTACCCGTGCGCTCTATGCGTGAGCTGCTTTCTTTAATGGATGAAACAAAAGAACGCTTATCTTATGTAACGTGCCCGGCTTTAGTACTAACATCAACAGTTGATAACGTGGTACCGCCTGAGAATTCAGCTTATATCTTAAACCATATTCAATCAGCAGAAAAAAGACAGCACATGCTTCGAAACTCTTACCATGTTGCGTCGATGGATTTTGATAAAGACACAATTGTTGCACAAACGGCACAGTTTGTACAAGCAACAGTTGCCAAAAAAAAAGTGCATGAGCGAATTTTTTAATTTTTAAATTCGCTCCGTTTCTTTTTTACTTCAAGTAAGATAAAATGAAYCTTGAATGAAAACAAAGGAGTGTACATACATGATTCATTTAGAATGGAACGATCGTCCAACCATTAAACAAGTAAAATGCATACATACAGATGCAAAAAAATTCGTGGTTGAAAATGTCTTAACAGCAGGAAAAACATATGATGTGAAAAATGAAACAGAAGAGTTTTATTTTGTTGTTGATAACACTGGCCAAGTCGGCGGCTTTTATAAAGAATACTTTGAAGGCTAAACAAAAAATCATCGTCTCGGCGATGATTTTTTTATTGCAATAATTATCTGGAGCTTTTCTTAATGAAAACGAATGAACATACTTTTAAAGAGAAATTCCATATATCTAATCATTTCGAAAAAAAGCTTTATGATAAAAATAGGATGTAAGACCTAAATTCTTCCGTTTCTTGTTCTGATTAAAAGGGTAACTGACTATAAATACCCATGACAACAATTATTTTACAATGTAAAATGAAAGCGACGCTTAACAGAAAAAGGAAAAGAGGAGGTCATACGATGAAAAAGCGTAATACAGCAGCTTTTACATTTTTAGCATGGACAGCTTTTATTACAGCACTATTAGCTATGTTTATAGGAATTTATACCTTAGATGCATCATTACCGGTAAAAGGTTATTATGCCGTTGGAACTTTATATTTAACAATGTCTGCTTTTGTGCTTCAAAAAACCATTCGTGATAACGAAGAAGATACGGCGCACGAACGCAAATATGACAAAGCAGAAGAAGAATTGTAGAGCTAAAAAAAGAGCATTTTTCTAGCTCCTTGAAAAACATCTCCATTTTTGGGAGATGTTTTTTTATATAAAAAAACAGGGAACTTGTCACTCCGTGTCGTATTAATAAAGAAGGAGGCGATTAAATTGACACAACTAATGATTAATAACGTAAATTTTCACGTTGATATGTTTGAAGAAAAAATGATTACTGATGCGAATACAGGTGAAGAGTTGAAAAGGCTAAACTTTTCTTTTTCGGTTGTAGGCAAAGCAGCTTATGATAAATATGATGCATTTTTTGAGGATCCGTATTTTGAAGTAACAAATATGGAGACAAAAGAAACGCTAACACTAAAAAACATTTCGCATAGCACATTTTATCAGTCACCTGAAATTACAGATCATACGAATATTGTTTTCAGGGTGAAGCTGCAGCAAGAACCTGTTAAAGCAAAAGAACAAGTAAAAAATGAACAGCCAACAGAGAGCACGGTAAACGAAATGCTTTTATCTAGAATAAAGTTTAAGGCTCTTGTCGAAATACTTGAAGAAAAAGGACTTCTAACGGAGAATGAATTGCATACTAAAATTGAAGAAGTAGCAGAACGAGATTTTGATATTCTGCGAGATGAATTAAGTCATTCTAAAAAAGAGGTAAAAGCGTAAAAACACCCCACTCTGCAGGGGGATTTTTTATTTATATCCATTAATGTATAACCCTTTTGATAAATCGTTCATATATTACATCACGATGAAAATAAAAAGGGTGAGGATAATGCCGATTGTTATTAATCATGTAGTGATTCCAAACGTTACAGGAGGAGTCGTTACGTTTGGCGATACGTACTATGTTTCTCCAAAAAGTAATAG
>NZ_JBFULJ010000582.1:0-2444 GCF_056400385.1 Priestia sp. P5_B4 | reverse complement strand
CGACAAATGTTTTCAAGATTAAATATTTCAAGTTTGATAAATGGTTTCACTTATAACTTTTCAATATATGGAATTATATATTTCATCTCCATTTACTACCAAGAAAATTTGCACCTATCGTCCCTTGAAACGGGTATTAAATTTCTGCCATTAACATTATCTGCGATGCTGTTATCATCATTTTTATCACCTATATTAGTTAATAAGTTCGGGAAAACTTTAACACAACAACTTTGTTTATTTGCAATTATAAGTGGAAGTATAATTTTATTGGTTTACTTTTCGATAACAAAAGTACCTCCTCTCATTCCAGCCAGCTTTATCCTTCTAGGTTTTTCTGGAGCAATTGCTCCTGTATTAATGAATGCAGCCTTCTTGGCAACTGATGAAATGTACCATAACGAAATATCCTCTTTAGTAAATCTTGCACGTCAAATGGGCAGTATTTTAAGTGTGATGATTGTTTCTATCATGTTAGATCTCCTTCCAAAGGAAATTGTTATACAGTATTTCTTACTATGTACAATAATTATCCCTATCCTAGCGTACACTTACTTATCCTGGGCAAACTCATTTTCGATTAAATCTTTCCTATATAGTAATAAAAAGGATAGTACCCATCACCAGTAAAGATTTCTTTGCCAATTACTCATTTACAATATTCATTAAATAAGTAGTGCCTTAATTAATAGGCATTACTTATTTTTGTACCTAGAATTTATTTTATATTAACTGAAAATATATTATATACATTTTAAAAACAGAAAAGACTACAGGCCCATCAGGGAYCGGTAGTCTTTTCTGTGACATAATTAGAAGTTAGTTTTGATGCTTTTGCACATCTTGAGTAGTTTGCTCAAATTATCATTAGCTTATGTATTAATTAAAAAAAGTCTACCTGATTTGTCAGAGGTAGGCTTTTTTTAGAAACTGTATCTGTATAGATAGTTTGTCTTAATATTCGTCTTCTATTCATAATAAAAAAACCTCCTGATTTCTTTTATACCAGAAGGTTTTTTAGGCAGCTTGCTGTCAACTCGAAAAGTGAGGATTACCAAACGGAAGCTTCACAGCGTCTTTAGTAGTTTGCTCAATGTATAGATAAATATTCACATTAGAGATCCTGTAAATGAATTCGTATACTGAACAGCTTGATTGATGCAATCAGTTACTTCATTAGAAGTGTTCTCTTTATGGGCTTTATAATGTAATCAATAAAAATAAAATCTACAGCGCTTGTTCTGAACTTATGTTATTTTGTTTAAATGTTGTATAGATCATAAAAGCAATAAGAATGGAGATTAGCACTAAAGAAGATCCTGCCGTGCCTAAGTCTAAACCACCTTTTTCATGTGGCTTTGTTAAAAGATCCCCAAACGTTGCTCCGAAAGGACGAGTTAAAACAAATGCTATCCAGAATAAAAATACACGAGAAATTTTTGTATAGAAGGTACATATAACGATGAAGGCTAGTAAGCTGCCGATTAAAATAGCTCCGCCTATATATCCAAGTCCAGACGTATCAGACAAAAAATCTCCTAAAGCTGTACCTAATGTGTTTGAGAAAAGAATTGCAATCCAATAAAGTACTTCAGCCTTACGGTTTCTAATATAATTGATATTCAATGAGCGCTCGCTAAAATACCAGTATGCAAATATCAACAACAATATAGTGATTAATATCATTGAGCCTTTTGCGTAACCTAATGCTAGTGTACGATCCATAAAATCTGACAATGTTGTGCCAGCTACGCTAGTTGAAAGAATAACAGTCCAATAAAGGGCTGGAATATACCTATTAGAGCTCAGTTGAGCTATAAGTGTAATTAAAAATATGCTGAAAAAGATCAGCGTACTAACTCCATATCCAACCCCTAACGTCTGTGCTAATAAGTCACCGGCCGTTTCCCCCAGTGTCGTAGCTGAAATTTTCATAATCCAAAAAACAAGTGTAATTTGTGCAATTTTATTCATTGGCGATAATGCTTGCATTCTTAATTTTTCTCTCCTTCTTGTGCTAAGTGTTTATTCTTTTAAGTAAACGGCACCCTTACCTAATTTTTTTCTTGGAAAATTCCTTGAAAGTTTTATCATTGCAATTTAAACTGTACAGCCTCTTTCTAAAACCAAAATGAAAAGTAGATAAGAATTTAATGAGATTTCTATAAAAAACTTTTTATGAATGTTTTATCAACTCTTAAATATTGAATAAATAATTGCACCATAACGTTTTTATAAAATATTTATTTTCATTAAATCCTCATTTAAATTTCATTTAAATTTCATTGCACAGTATTAAATTGGAATTATGTGAGTCAAATTTTTAAAATATAACGTTATGCCCTCAGCTTCTGAACTTTAAAGTTCATTAAAAGAAGAGGAACCTCAAACAATTACTAAGAGTTCAAAGATGGATGATATTTAAGAAGTAGTTAGTAATATTA
>NZ_JBFULJ010000581.1:0-2455 GCF_056400385.1 Priestia sp. P5_B4 | reverse complement strand
GAGTACACGTAATCTAGACCAAGTAATAAATGAATTAATGCTCCTGCTCCAACAAGCTGCGCAATCATATAAAAAATGGAAATGGTGATCGTGTTCATTTTCTTCAATTTCTTTAACTTTTGCTATAAAGTCACATCTTTCATACATCTCTTCTGTTGTTTCTACTATTTCGGCCCCTTCTTTTTCATACTGTTCATTCGTAAATCCCGCTAATGCGCCCGCATCTTTTTGAACAAGGACCGTATGGCCATCGTCTTTAATAGTAGCAACCTCTAAAGGTGTCATAATGACTCGATACTCTCCCACTTTATTGTCTTTTAATACACCAAATATCATGTTGATCCCCCTAAATTCATTTTTGTAAATGCCTCTCCTTCATGCGTGATCTTAAGATTAAAGAAATTATTAGAAATATTCAGACTAAAGCAAATGTACCTTATCTTGCTACACACAAACTTTGAAGAGATTGTTCTAATAGAACCTTATTCTGCATTTACTTACCAAAGTATAAATTAAAATGAATAAAAATTCAAAAGGATCTGAAATTAATACCTGTTTATGTATGTCATGACAAGCTGTTACCTTATTAATCTTGCATAGAAAAAAGGTTCCACTCATCAACGTTCAATGAGTGAAACCTTTTTTTGATTATCTGCGGCTAGCTGTGCCTCTGCTTTTTTGCAGATGAGCTTTGTGCCGTAGAGCTAACAGGCTACTTTGTTACGGAAATACTGCCGTTATGAGTGGCTAGTTTAATAATATTCTTTCCTTTTCCAATAACAGCGTCCCTATCATATTTATTTAGAATATCGACTTTTCCATTGTCCACGGAAACATTAAATTGAACGTTACTTGGTTCTTTTTCCGTCTTAATTTTAATCTTTCCATTGTTCGTTTTAAGGTCAATATCTCGATCAAGTTCTTTTGTTTCTAAGGCGATACTTCCATTATGCGTTTCGCCTTCTAAACTACCTTCCACGTTACTCAGCGTTATTTTCCCGTTATTTCCTTTTGCTTGAACCGTTTTTGCTGCAGCATTTTTTATGCTTGTAAGTCCATTGTGTACGCTGGTGTTCAAGTTTTGTGAATCAATGTTCTCTAATTCTACACGTCCGTTGTTTGCGCGAATKGAAACATCTGCTGCGCGTAATTTTTCAACAGACACATACCCATTGTTGCTGGAAATCCCCAATGAATTATACTGTTTTTCAGGCAGATAAACGTTGATAGATAGCGGTTTTAATACACTAACAATGTCAAAATTGACCCAGCTGCGCTGTTGTTCACTATAAGAGATAAAAAGCGTTGAATTTCTAACGTCAGTAGTGAAGTCTCTTTTTATATTAGGAGATGTTTCGCCTTTTAATGTTACTTTGATATTATCGCCTTTGATAGGGTATACATGAACACGAGTATTATCCGTATCGATGTTTACCTTTGATACTTGATTGCTTTTAATAACTTTTTCTTTTGAAATAGGTTCAGGATCAATAGCACGATACGTAAGGAGGCCTCCTATAATCCCAACAAGGATGAGAATGCCTGCAAGAATGGAGAGTTTCTTTTTATTCAGCACGTTTTAAACCGCCTTTCACAAGTGATACATTGTATTTTAGATAACGTACAAAGCCTTTTATAGCTAGCTTCGTCACAACTAACATACCTAACATAATAAAATATCCAATTCCGCAAAATGCTAAAGACATAAATAAATTAAAGAGAAAAAAGCCGCTCGAATGTACAATAGCCTCACCAAGAACTAGAATCGGAGATAGCAAGAAACATAGACCTATGGCCCAAGCTGACAAAATGAAGCCAGCTAATGCGACGGCGGGTCCAAGAACAATCACTACATTAAAAAAGGCTAAMCCAATTACGGCCCACGTGGCTCTTAAGATATTTTGAGTTGTTGCCTTAGCTGTTGCTTGCTCAACGTGATAATCTGCGAGCAATTCTTTAGCTATTTGATTCGGAGAACCTAACGACGTTACAATTTCTTCTTCTGTTTTTCCTTCTTCTAAGCCAATGGAAAAATGTTCTTCATAATCTTGTAAAATATCTGCCCGTTCTTTTGCGGATAATGGTTTTAAGGATTCATTTAATTGCTGTAAAAATTTACTCTTCGACATTGTTCACACCTTCTTTAATTAATTGATTAACACCTCTTGAAAACTCATTCCATTCATCGACAAGTTCATATAAATAATCTCTTCCTTTATCGGTAAGCTGATAATATTTCCTTGAGGGACCTTCTGTAGATTCTTTTAGGTACGTTGTGAAGTATTCTTCTTTTGTTAATCGGCGCAGAAGAGGATATACTGACCCTTCTGATATTTCAATTTGATCGGAGATTTTTTGAACTAATTCATATCCATAGCGGTCTTTTTTATCAAGCAACACAAGGACACAAAGCTCTAAAACTCCTTTTTTAAATTGTACGTTCACTGTTCTTCAC
>NZ_JBFULJ010000580.1:0-2466 GCF_056400385.1 Priestia sp. P5_B4 | reverse complement strand
CTCTTGTTCAAAAATTACATACGTGGCAAGGAAAAGAGTTTGTAGAGGTGAAAATTACAGACTCATTATTCTATCCTTTAGTAGATGTACGCCTAAGTGAAGGAATATCTACGAGGCAAATTACGAGTAAAGATTACTCCGATGACCTTATCAATCAAGTAAGAAAAGTATATCTTCCAAAAGAAGGGATTAGAGAAACTAAGACAGAGGTGCTGAAAATGAATACGAAAAATTTAATTTTGTATGGTCCACCAGGTACCGGTAAAACTTATAATGTTGCATTAAAAGCTATAGAAATTATAGATCCTCAAAGGTATAAAGACTTAATCGAGGGGGAAACCACAAGAGAAGAGATCATGAATGAATACAAAAAATACATAGAGAAAAAGCAAATAGCTTTTTGTACCTTCCATCAGTCTTTTTCTTATGAAGATTTTGTAGAAGGGCTAAGAAGCGACGAAGAAGGGAGATTTGTTCCTACTTCCGGAGTTTTTAGAACATTATGTGAGGCGGCTGAATTAGCCGAAGATCAATCCATTTCGAGTTATGATTTTGACGTAAATTCAATTAATTTTCATAAAATGTCCCTAGGTAACTCGTTAGTTGGGGATGACGATATTTATGAATATTGTATTGAAAATAATGTTGTTGCATTAGGATGGGGACGAGAGATTGACTATAGTAATTGTAGTGATCGAAAAGAAGTAAAAAAGAAATTCTTAAATTCAGATCCAGACAATGAGGAAAGATCTTTTAACATTGATGCCATAAATCGATTTAAAAATTGGATTCAAATTGGTGACATCATTCTGATTTCTCAAGGAAACCATAGGGTTAGAGCAATTGCAAAGGTAATTGGAGAATATTATTACGAACCTAATTCGGAAATCAGTTATAACCATTTTAGGAAAGTAGAATGGTTATATCATGGAGAACCGATTGGGGTAGAGCAGTTTTTGTCTAATAAAGTTCTTTCACAACAAGCAATCTATAAATTTCTTCGCGAAGATATCAATACGGAAAATATTCGATCTATATTATCAAGTAAACAGCAAAGTTCTTTTCAAGAAGATATACAAAATTTTGTGTTAATCATTGATGAAATCAATCGAGGCAATATTTCTAAAATATTTGGCGAACTCATCACTCTTATAGAAGAAGATAAAAGAAAAGGGGAGTTGAATGAAATTTCATTAATCTTACCCTATTCTAAAAAGAGGTTTAGTGTTCCAAAGAATGTATTTATCATTGGAACCATGAATACTGCAGATCGATCAATTGCATTAATGGATACTGCGCTTCGTAGAAGGTTTAACTTCATTGAATGTGCACCAGACGCAAGCTTATTACCGGAAGATGTTGAGGGTGTAAATGTTTCAAAATTTTTGATGGCACTAAACGAGCGTATTAACTTTTTATATGACCAAGACCATTTAATTGGCCATGCTTATTTTATGAAGCCAGATCTAACCTTTAAAGATCTTATATCTATTATGAAATTCAAAGTGCTTCMATTATTGCAAGATTACTTTTATGAGGATTGGGAAAAGATTGAAATGGTCCTTGGAGGAGCTGGGGAATTTGGGGATTCATCTTTCTTCTTGAATAAATCAGAGAAGGATCCATCAAAGATTTTTGGAAATTTATTAGGAAGAGACTTTGATAAACAGTACCAATACCATGTGGTCGATAATCCAATTAAAGAAGCCTTCATCAGACTATATGTGGATTTGGATTCATAATGAAACATATTGTCTTGTCAGAGTGTTACGATCAACTCGTCATATCCGATGAAATATCTTCACACTCTATTACACAACAACAAGCAGATGAATTAGAACAAATAATAAAAGTCCATAAACTAGATGAAAGAAATATCATTTGGGGTAGAAAAACGATAACCTTTATGAATTATGTAGGTTATATTGGCTTGTCTAATGTTTCGATCGAAATTCTTCCAAAGATTAGCTTGGGTGAAGATCCTGTAGTTTCTCGAAAAGCACTTTTAAATATGTTGAAAAGAAGTGGACAGTTGAATATAAAATACTCAACTGTTAGCCTTTTAAATCTACTTAGTGAGAACTTATTTGAGATTTTTGGTTACCTTTATGTAGTGCTTCTTGAGAAAGAATTGAAAAGAGGTATATATTCGGACTATATTTCTAGTGAGGGGAATCTGAATGTATTAAAAGGATCGCTTCAAATAAAGGAGCATATACAAAATATCTCTACCAATAAAAGAACAAAGATATACTGTAGATATGAAGAACTTCAGAGTAACAATAAGCTCAATCAAATTTATAAAGCAACCAATGAATTGTTACTTAAAAAAGTTCGTAATATTAATACACTAAATAAATTGAAGCACTGTCAATCTTGGTTTTCAGAAGTTGATTCTCAATCTTTTTCTCCTCGCGATTTGAACAACATAACTTTAAATCGTCTGAATCAGCGATTTGAACCGAG
>NZ_JBFULJ010000579.1:0-2466 GCF_056400385.1 Priestia sp. P5_B4 | reverse complement strand
AGTGTATTTACAACTCCTACTAACGCAAATTTAATAAAAGATATCCATTTGTTAKTCACGAAGTGATACTTCCTTGCGTGTTTCAAGCTGATACTTTTCACGGACGATATAGAGTGGACGATTTTTTGTTTCATCGTAGATGCGGCCAATATATTCTCCAATCATACCAAGAATAATTAAAATGATGCCGCTAAAGAATAGCTGAATGACAATTAATGACGACCACCCGGTGATGGTGCTGTCTGTAAATAACTTCAAATACAGCACTACTAAAAGATAAATAAAACCGATACCAGATAGAGTTACACCAGCATAGCTAGCTAGCTTTAATGGCTTATATGAAAAAGATGTAATACCATCCATTGAAAGCTTCAGCATCTTTTTCAAAGGATATTTCGACTCCCCGGCCAAACGCTCGTCTCGCTCATATTCTACTGCTGTTTGCTTAAAGCCAACCCAGCTTACTAATCCCCGAACAAAGCGATTTTTTTCTTGAATGCTATTCATTTGATTGCACACTTTGCGATCTAGCAAACGGAAATCCCCTGTATCAAGCGGAATATCAATATCGGTCATCGCACGTAAGAAGCGATAAAAAATAGCAGCCGTTTGTTTTTTAAAGTATGTTTCTCCTTTTCGCTTTGTACGCTTAGCGTATACAACGTCAAACCCTTGCTTCCATTTTTCAATCATCTCTAAAATCAATTCGGGCGGGTCTTGCAAATCAGCATCAATCACAACGACCGCCTCTCCTCTTGCATAATCCATACCAGCTGTAATAGCAATTTGATGACCAAAGTTACGGGCAAAATCTAATAAAACAACCGCTGGGTCTTGCTCACTGTACTCTTTAATGATTTCTGCTGTTCGATCTCTACTGCCGTCGTTCACGAAAAGAAGCTCGTAAGCTTCTTTCGTTGAACGCATCACTTCTGTGAGACGGCGGTAGGTTTCATGAATCACTTCTTCTTCGTTGTAGACAGGAACAACAATAGAATATTTAACGATGGAACTCATGTTCATGCCCTCCTTATTTAAGCGTTATTTCGTATAGTGTTCCGTTTCCAAATGGCCCTTGCTGAGCACTTGATGAAGTAGACTGCCACTTGGAAGAAGGAATCTCCTTACTATTTTCTTTAATCCACGTGATAACGTCAGATTGACCTCCCTTGCCCATTCCAGACAAGTAGAAATATTTCACTTCACCTTTTTTAATCATGGCTTTTAATTTACTTACCGTTAAAATTGGATCTGAACCGCTAAATCCACCCATTGCCATTACTGGCTTGCCCGTTTTGATAATGTAAGGTGCAGCTGAAGTTGAATCCGTTGTGGCAAATAAATATTTTTCACCTGTATTATTTTTTGTTAAATAGTTTAGTAGCTTTTGGTTTACTTCTGCGTTCATCCCTCCACTTTTTCGTTTTGAAGATGATGATTTGCTTGAAAAGCTATTTGGCATTTGACTATTATTGGATGAACCGCCTGGCATTTGCATTTGACCACTGTTTGAAGAACCGCTTGGCGGCTGCATTTGACCATTATTGGACGAACCACCTGGCATTTGACCGCTGTTCGATGAACCGCTTGGCGGCTGCATTTGATTGTTCGATGATGAATTGCCGCTAGAGCTTCCTGGAGGCTGCATGCCGTTAAAGCCAGATTGTTTGCTATTTGTAGCTGTGCTTGGAGGTCCTCCCATACCGCTTGAAGAATCAGGACCTGCTGATGGAAGCATGCTATTTCCACCATAAATAATTGGTGTCATCGCCCAGTACGCCGGCATCGCAAGTAAGACAACCATCGCTGCGGCTCCCAGGTAGTTCGTCAACGAATTTTTACGCTGTTTACGAACAGCTAAAACAAGAGCTAAAATGACGCCCAGTGCTCCTACACCTGCAATTGGCGCTGCCCCGATTGAGCTGACATAAGGAGACATAATATATACTTGAAGTGCTGCTGTTGTTAAAATACCACCTGGCAGCAGCCATGATTCCCAGCCATTATGCTGTTTGTACATGCTCCATAAAGCTACTGCTCCCGCTCCGGCAAATGCAGCGATTGGAGGTGCCAGCATAATTAAATAATACTGATGGAAAAATCCTGCGATACTAAAGAAGACAGCTACTGGTAGCAGCCAAGCTAACCAAAATAAACTTTCTTTTTGTTTTGTCGTGTAAGGCCCTTTAAATTTTACTCCGGCAAATAAACCCACGATTGAAAAGATTACAAATGGTAATAACCAGCTGATTTGATCTGATAACCCTTTTTGGAATAGTCGGAAGGGACCAGGATTCCCCGTGTTGAACATTCCGTTTTGATTCCCTCCGCCTGGAGCCTGCATCTTTTGGGAAGAGCTGCTTTTTCTTTGATTTGAGCTTTGTGAAGAATCAGCACTTGAATTACTATTTTGTTTTGTTTCACTGCTTGCTGTTTGCTGCTCAGTTTGAGCAGGCTGCTTATGAC
>NZ_JBFULJ010000578.1:0-2470 GCF_056400385.1 Priestia sp. P5_B4 | reverse complement strand
CGTACATTTGTCAATATAAAAATTATATATGCACACAAATATTCAAAACACCCTACTCTTCCCTTCTTAAACTTTTAAAAAGTCGTTATCCAATCCTTAAATCATTTTCCTTTCGATTAAAAATCAAGGAAATCTTTTCATTTATTCACGTTCATGATAAAATATGTCCATACAAATTTTACGCACAAAAAAAGTTGAATGTATACAACTACGAAAGAAGTGAAAACATGAAGCCAAAATATCAGGTGATTATTGAGGATATAAAAAGCAAAATTCTTTCAGGCGATTACAGCATGGGCGAACAAATCCCGACTGAATCGGTCATGCAAGAAACGTATGGTGTCAGCAGACATACGGTTCGAAAAGCCATTTTAGAGCTGTCGAATGAAGGATTTTTAAGAAGCGAAAAAGGATCTGGCACCTATGTGAGCAATCAGTATCAATCCAAAACTAGCGGGGCTTCTGCCAACAAAACAATCGGTGTAATTACCACCTATATTTCCGACTATATTTTCCCTTCTATTATTCGCGGAATTGAAAGCAGGTTAAATAAAGATAATTATTCGCTGCTGCTGGCGAGCACGAATAACGATGTAGAACAAGAAAAAAAAGCGTTGGAAATGATGCTTTCCTACGGAGTAGACGGTCTAATTGTTGAACCTACAAAAAGCAATTTGTACAATCCAAACATCTCGTATTATTTATCATTTAAAGAACAAGACGTTCCGTTTACGATGATTAACGCCTACTACGAAGAATTGGACGTTCCGTTCTTTTGTCTAGACGACGTTCAGTCAAGCTACCTTGCCACAAATGAATTAATTTCAAAAGGACATACGCAAATTGGGCTCATCGCAAAAATGGATGACCTGCAAGGAAAGTACCGAATGAAAGGCTACATAAAAGCGCTTGGTGAAGCAAAGCTCCGCTTTCAGCCTGAGCATATTTTGTCTTTTAACACGGAAACAAAGCTTGATTTGTACGCTAACTTGAAGACGTTTCTTACTGAAAATCAAGACGAAATGACGGCTCTTGTCTGCTATAACGATGAAGTCGGATTAGAAGTTGTAAATGTATGCAGACAGCTTGGTATTTCCATTCCGGACAAGTTGTCAATTATTGGTCAAGACAATTCATACATCGCTAAAAATGCGACGATTAATTTAACAACGTTAACCCATCCGCAGGAACAAATGGGACACGACGCGGCGGATTGGATTATTAAAAAGCTGCAGGGCAAAAAAGATTTGCCAAACGAAACTTACTATCAGCCTGTGTTAGTTGAAGGTGAAACGATTAAAGAGTTAAATGCGAAGCGCGACGAAGTTCGTTAAAAGAAGGCTTCCTTAGAGCTCTATAAAACTTCTTACGAGAGAAAGGGATGCACATTATTATGCATCCCTTTCTTTATGTACTGATTCCCTTTATAACGGAGCCTGAATGTTGAGGTATACTCCTTTTTCGATCCTTTGTTTTGCTTGTTCTATTAGTCTTTGAGCAGTAATAGATAGTTTGGATACAGGAACGACTTGTTCTGAAACGACAACAAGAGGATCAACCCAGCGCATTTTTGTCGTTTGGTGAACATCGTGACAAGAAGCAGTGCCTTTTTGTACTTTGCTGTTAAAAAGAGCAGATAACATATCTTCAATGCTGCTATCTCCAGCATTTTT
The DNA here is from genome assembly GCF_056400385.1 of Priestia sp. P5_B4. Lineage (NCBI taxonomy): Bacteria > Bacillati > Bacillota > Bacilli > Caryophanales > Bacillaceae > Priestia > Priestia sp. P5_B4. The sequence continues at coordinate 797 of NZ_JBFULJ010000578.1, read as the reverse complement.
CAGCAGCCGAACCACATCGTCATCCTGCTTTAAAAAATCTTCAATAGATAAAATATCTTTTTGCAAAGCGAGCTTGATAATTTCCGTCAGCTGATAATTTCCAAACATATTAAGCGGATTCATAAAAAAGCCAATCACTTCTTTGTAATAAGCATCCACAAACCACTCTGCCGCTGCTAAATTACTGCATGCCATTTGTTCATTAAATACGACAAGCTGATCCAAAAAAGCATGCACTTCTTGTAAAGTAATCTCCCCGCATACGTACAAATCCCGCAGCGTATAATCCACGCGGTCAGCGCATAAGTGCGGAGCGTTCTGTTCGAGCAGCGTCCACTGGCTTTCATCAAGCAAGATATCTCGCCAGTTTAAACCGGCGCTTTTTAAAATAGAAGGAATAGATGACCCGGTCACAATTTGTTCGTAAATCGTTTCATGATAATTTTCTTCTTTTTGTTCCAAAACATAGTCAATCACATGAGAAAATGCCGTATGTGAAACGTCATGTAATAAAGCCGCTATTTGCTCTTCCAAAGAGCCTCCGAGTCTATTTACAAGCATCATCGCACCAACGGAATGATCATATCGAGTAGTATTCCAGTCTTCATTTACAAACCGGCTCGCTCCGCCTTGGTAAATTCCTTTTAATCGCTGTATGGGATCACTTTGAATGAGTTCCAAAAGAACGCCGTCTGCTTCAAATTTTCCGTACAGCTCATCATAAAGTATGAGCATATTTCTCTCTCCTTTTCCTAGCTTATTATGTTTAATCCTAAGCTCAAGACAGAATGCTGTAA
>NZ_JBFULJ010000577.1:0-2473 GCF_056400385.1 Priestia sp. P5_B4 | reverse complement strand
GATCTAAGCAGTACGTGTGAGCAAGGACTTCAATAGGCGTCTTATTTAAAATGTCCGATCCAAAAATGTATTCCGGGTAAGGGGCGTCAAAAATGGCAAGTAAATGCGTATTGTCTTCAGACGCAATCTCCCAGTGCCACCAGCCTTGAGGGATATTGGCTACTTGACCGGGAGTAATTGGAATATTTGTGACTTCGTTGTTAAACGGATTGATTAATGAAACGACGGCTGAGCCTGAAATGCAGTAAACAAGCTCAGCGGCATTTTGATGATAGTGCGGTTCGACCACGCGGCTTTTGCTTAAGTAAATATCGAGTAACGATACGTTTCCAAGAGTATTTAGCACATCTCTTCCTAGCCGGTTAATATAGTTTTCATCATTGCGCGTATTAAGTCTGTTTTTGTTCAAATCGGAAAAGTATTGTAGGTTTGGGTTATTGTAATCCATATAAGACGTTGACAAGGGTCTTCAGCTCCGATCCTTGAATTTTTATGATGCTGTATCGTATGTGAAGCGTTGTATTTCGTGACAGAAGCATAGAAGGATATATAGGTAAGGGCCTCTTTTTGATAAGGTGTACAATCATTTGTCCACTGATTTTCATATACTGTAACAGGTTCTTTTTTTACAGAGCCATGATCAATGTCAGACGCATACGACGGATCATTTTAAGGAAAGTGGGTTGCAGAGCTGTTGCTTGATCAATATGAAAAAATAACTAGTACGTATGAGAAGCTGGACGAACTTCAGCTGCCGTTTAATAAGCCCGTTTTAGTCGCGGTTGAGTGGAAMGGAGTGCTGTTTGAGTTTTTAGTGAGATTAAAAAAAGAGTCTTCTCATTTGCTTGTGTTTGGTTCAGGAGGAGGGGCAAGTCAGGAAATGCCTGCAGGCCCTCCATATTTTCAGCGCCATTCGTGGATGAATGAATTCCAAGATTCCATTATTTATTACAACGACCCCACGCTTTATTTAGGAAAAGTGTCGCTTGCGTGGGGACAAGGGACAAGCGATCGTTTTTATTTAAAAGACATTGCGGTTGTAATTGAAAAGTTCATGAAAAAAGTACAGGTGAGTTCGTCTAATGTGCTATTTTACGGATCATCGGGCGGCGGCTTTATGTCGATGTTTTTAGCGGGGTACGTAAAAGGAGCAAAAGCGCTTGTCAACAATCCGCAGACTTGCTTGACCAAGTGGCTGAAAACGCCGGTTCGGCAAGTGTTTAATTTATCTTATCCGAACTTGACAGAAAATGAAGTGATAGCCTTATACGGTGAGCGAATTAACGTAGTGAAGTTTTTTCGCCATATTAACTATGTGCCGAAGGTGTATTACTTGCAAAACGGGGCGTTTGAATACGATATGAACAATCACTTGCTGCCATTTTTAATGGATTTGCAGGATATGCCAGATGACTGTGAAATCAATAATATAAAAGTCGAGCTCTATTATAATCCAAAGCTGAAGCACGCGGCTGTTAGCAAGCAAGAAACGATTGATTATGTAAATATGGCAAAGAAGATATAATAAAAAAGGCAAGAGTTCAAGCTTAAAGGAACTCTTGCCTTTTTTATGTCGAATTTTCTAACTCAATAGATACAAGTAGGAAGTTATGTTGCTTTTTCTTTTGAATATGATAGTGAAGATGAGGTGTAAGGAGGGAAAGTATGGCCGATCAAGATGAGAGAAAAAGATACTTGATGGAAGTTCAGACCTGGCTTGAACAAGTATGTGATCCTGTATTTGAAGAAGCCATTACAGAAGTAGATATAACGTCATATATAACGCGCACGCAAGAAGACGTTCTTGAATATTTAAGCGAAGAAGATGTCAACGAATATACGTTAGAAGAAATCAATAATGCAGTGCGGCATATTGATAAAGTTTTAAAAGAGCGGCTTGGAGACGACGGAAGGGAGCGAGAATCAATAGCGCCAGGACAGCACGAGCTGCCGCCGCTTGGCTATAGCTATTCAGCTCTCGAACCGTATATTAACCGGGAGATCATGCGTCTTCATCACAGCAAGCATCATCAAAGCTATGTAGATGGATTAAATAAAGCAGAGCTCATGCTGCAGCAAGCCCGTAACACAAACAATTTTGACCTCCTAAAACATTGGGAACGGGAAGCTTCTTTTCATGGCTCAGGTCATTACTTGCATACAATCTTTTGGGAAATTATGAGTCCAGAAGGAGGAGGGAGGCCGAAACGACAGCTGCTGCAGCAGCTTCAAAAAGACTTTGGCAGCTATGAGAAATTTATGATGCACTTTTCTCAAGCTGCAAAAAAAGTGGAAGGTGTGGGCTGGGCTATCTTAGTATGGTCGCCGCGTTCGCGAAAGCTTGAAGTCTTGCAGGCTGAGCGTCATCAGCTTCTCACGCAGTGGGATACGATTCCGCTGCTCGTATTAGACGTATGGGAACACGCCTATTATTTGCAGTACAAAAATGAACGTGATCCGTACGTTGATAATT
>NZ_JBFULJ010000576.1:0-2474 GCF_056400385.1 Priestia sp. P5_B4 | reverse complement strand
ATTATGGACTGTGATCCAGGTCATGATGATGCTATTGCTATTATTTTGGCTGCCGCACGACCGGAATTAGATATTTTAGCGATTACAACTGTTTCAGGAAATGCAGAAATTGAAAAAACGACGATGAATGCTTTGAAAGTGTGTGATTTAGTATCGTTACATAACGTGATTGTTTCAAAAGGAGCAAGCGAACCAATGATGCGCAGACGTGAAAACGCGCCTAGTATACACGGGGATTCAGGATTAGACGGCCCTGAGTTCCCGGCTCTCTCTCGCAGCTGGAGCGAAGAACACGGAGTAGATACTATTATACGAATGGTCAAAGAGTCAGAAGATCCCGTTACGCTTTTGCCTACCGGTCCTTTAACGAACATTGCTTTAGCTTTAATAAAAGCTCCAGAAATTAAAGAAAACATTGAAGAGATTATCCTTATGGGCGGTGGAACCTTCGGGAACTGGACGCCAACGGCTGAGTTTAACATTTGGGCAGATCCAGAAGCGGCTAAAAAAGTGTTTGATAGCGGTATTCCACTAGTAGTAATGGGGTTAGATATTACGCATCAAGCCGTTGCAACAGATAACGTTATTAACCAAGTGATGAACATTGATAATAACGTAGCAAAAAAGGTGGGTGAATTATTAGCGTTTTTTAAATCTGCCTATAAAGAAACGTTTGGCTTTGATGGTCCGCCTGTTCACGATGTATTAACCGTTGCTTATTGCATAGCTCCAGAACTATTTACGCTCAAAGAAGTTAATATTGTAGTAGAAACACGCGGAGAATACACGGCTGGAACGACTTCAGTTGATTTGCTTGGAGTTACAGGAAGGAAAGCAAATGCGAAGTTTGGTTTAACCCTTGATGTAGATGGTTTTTGGGATTTAATGATTGAGGCTCTTAACACATATTCGGCTTCGTAATGTTCATCTAGAAGATAGGTTTTATAAGATCAGCACCAGAACGTCGAGTTCGCAACTTGCTGGTGCTGACTTACTTTTATTCATACTATCTAGCTGTTTTTTTCGCTTTTTGATTGAGCATTACAGTAATGATTGAAGCAACAATAACACCTGTAATTAAACAGTTTGATATATCTTTATAAATTACTCCCATTACTGTCCCGCCTATAACGCCTACACTAATAAGTGAAATTCGCTCTCTTTGATTCATGATTTATCCCTCCATCTTTTTTAATAAAACATTTAATTTATGAAGAGCGAAGTGCAGGTCTAATTGCTCTTCTTCATTTAACTTCGCAAGATTTGCATGAAAGTTACTATAAATTCCTCTCCATTTTTCCTCTTGAATACTTTTTCCTTTAGACGTTAATGAGACTAAAACCGCACGCTTATCTCGCGGATCAGGCATTTTGATTAAATATCCTTCATTTTCTAATTCACTGATAACATTCGTTAACTGTTGTTTGGCAATATTTAACCCTTGGCTAATTTCCTTAATATTCAAATCTTTTTTTTGCATATACATAAATTCAACTACGTGATTTTGTAAATGTGTTAATTTCACTTCATTTTTATTTAAGTTCTTGAAATTTTCAAATAAAATCGGTATTAAAGCGATATATTCCTTAGCCAGCTTTTCCTTCATGAGATATCCACCTTCTTTAGTAAATATATTATTACTAAATTTGAATAAAAACAATAAAAATAGTTTATTTTAGTAAAAATATATTTACTAAAATCCATACATACTTCTAAAGTTATTTTATCCCAATCTCAACAATCGTTTCTTAATCTTATAAAAAGAGCCATAAAAAAGTAAGGAAGCACACTTCCTTACTTTCTGTTTGCAACGCCCGTTAAAAAATTCAAAAACACGTGTACGCCTGCTTTCACGGTAATTTCTCCTACATCACGCAGCGGATCTAGACATACAATGTCCATTGCTTGAACAAGCGGATGACTCCCGGCGGTGTATACTGCTTCAAACAACTCATCTGTCCTCATTCCGCCTGTCGTTCCTGCTGGAACTCCCGGTGCGTAAGCGATATCTAACACGTCCATATCAACTGTTAAATAGATCATGTCTACCTCTTTGCTCAGCTGTTTTAATGCTTCTTTCACCGTATGAGTTATTCCTGCTTTTCTTGCTTGCAGTAATGTTACATAATGGACGCCTTTGCTATCTGCATATTCCTTTAACGATTTTGAATTATAAAACCCGTGAAGTCCGATATTCCATACATGAGCTGCATCAATCGTGTTGCTTTCGATTAAATTACGTATAGGGGTTCCGTTAGAAGGACCGTTATCTTCTAAGCTGCGTAAGTCAAAGTGCGTATCAAACTGTAAAATCCCTATTTTCTGTTCGGGATATGACTCTTTCCACCCTTTTACTAACATAGCTGTAATAGAATGATCTCCTCCAAGCATAATAGGAAGCGCATGCGGATGGCATTTCCGCATAGACATCATCGCTTCTTTTATATACTGATGAGACTTCCCTATATCCGTGA
>NZ_JBFULJ010000575.1:0-2474 GCF_056400385.1 Priestia sp. P5_B4 | reverse complement strand
TCATAAAATACTGAGCATCTTCTGCATGCTGAGAAAGAATAGCTTCATAAATTTGCTGATGCTCTTTATAAATCCGTTCAGCTGTTTTTTCTTCTGCATAAAGCCAGATGCGTCTTGTCTCTTTCATCGTTTCAATCATCATTTCTGATACGTTATTCATAAGCTTCACTAAAAGAGGGTTTTGCGATGCTTTAGCAATGGCTAAATGAAAAGCAAAATCTGCTTTCTCTCCCAGCTCTTCATTGCCAAACGCTCCTTTCATTTGTTCCAGGCTATCGGACAGCTGGTTAAGATCCGCATCCGTTCGCTTTTGAGCTGCCGCTCGAACAGCTCCAATTTCTAATACTTTTCTCACTTCAAGCAAATGTTCAATATCATTTTTATTCATTAATACAGCGCTAGTTACAGGCAAAGACAGCATATCAGAGTTAAATTCGCGTACAAATGTGCCTTCTCCTTGCTTCATCTCCAGCAGCCCCATCGCCCGCAAAGCGCTAAGAGCTTCACGAATAGCTGAGCGCCCTACCTGAAAGTTTTCTGCGAGCTGCTGCACTGAATCCAAACGGTCACCAGGCTTTAAGCTGCCTTCTTTTATATTCTCAAGAAGCGTTTMGGCTACTTCTTCATATATTTTTTTTGGCTTAATTCGCTTATATTCCACGTTTTCCACCTCATTTTTTTCGTTCACCAAGGTTTACATTAACCGAGACTCTTTCTTCTTTTACGTTTCTGTTACATTTTACCGAAATCCTTTCCCCTCCACAACAAAAGTGGCAAGGTATTTATACTTTATTTCTCAAATGTGCTAAAATAGTAAATTGATTTCATATTACGAGTTAAAAGGAGCTTTTTGAATGAACATTGTTGTCAGTACATTGAATGCGAAGTATATCCATACTTCTTTAGCCCTTCGATGTTTAAAAGCCTATGCAGAGCCTGACTATAAAGTGGATATGGCCGAATATACGATTAAAGATCCTGCTATGAACATTGTCACGGATTTATATAAACGCAACCCAGATATTATTGGTTTCAGCTGTTACATTTGGAATATTGAAGAAACGATTAAAGTCGCACAAATGCTAAAAAAGATCAATCCCGAGCTCATCATTATATTCGGTGGACCAGAAGTAACCTATGATGTAACTCACTGGCTAGAGCGCATTCCTGAAGCTGACTTTATCGCTATTGGTGAAGGAGAAGAAACATTCAAGCAGCTGTTGGACGAACTTCACGGAGAGCGTAAGTTTGAAAACGTAAGCGGCGTGGCTTTCCGAAAAGAAGGAAAACCAGTTGTAAACCCGCAGCGCAATAAAATTGATCTGCGCGAAATGCCTTCTCCTTTCCGTTTTGAAGAAGACCGCCAAGAACTTTCAAAACGCGTTGTATATATTGAAACAAGCCGCGGCTGTCCGTTTAGCTGTCAGTTCTGTCTCTCTTCTATTGAAGTAGGCGTTCGCTATTTCGATAGAGAAAAGGTAAAAGAAGATATTCGCTATTTGATGGATAACGGAGCGCGCACGATTAAGTTCGTAGACCGCACGTTCAACATCAGCCGCAGCTACGCCATGGAAATGTTCCAATTTTTAATTGATGAACATCGTGAAGGCACCGTATTTCAATTTGAAATTACTGCCGATATTATGCGCCCAGAAGTTATTCAATTCTTAAACGATCATGCGCCAAAAGGATTATTCCGCTTTGAAATTGGCGTTCAATCTACAAATGATGCTGTCAATGAACTAGTCAAACGCAAACAAAACTTTAAAAAGTTAACGCGTACCGTAACAATGGTAAAAGAAGGCGGAAAGATCGATCAGCATTTAGATTTAATCGCGGGACTGCCAGACGAAGATTATAACTCATTTAAGAATACGTTTAATGATGTATTTGCACTTCGCCCTGAAGAGCTTCAGCTAGGCTTTTTAAAAATGCTTCGCGGCACTGGCTTACGCTTAAGTGCGCCTCACTATAATTATCAATACATGGATCAGTCACCTTATGAAATTTTAAGCAATAACGTCTTGCCATTTTCAGATGTCGTACGTATTAAACATGTAGAAGATATTTTAGAAAAGTTTTGGAATGACCATCGAATGGATGAAACAATAGAGTTTTTAGTAGAGCACTGCTATGATACACCTTTTGATTTCTTCCAAAACTTCGGGACGTATTGGGATGAAATGGGCTGGGTTCGAATCGGCCATCAGCTTGAAGATTTATTCAGACGCCTTAGACAGTACATTGAAACAGAGAATTTTTCAAATGAAGAAATGATTGAAGGGTTTATGAAAATTGATTATTTACAAAACCAAAAGCATAAGCCTCGTAAACCTTGGTGGGACGATAAAGTAGAAAAACAAGTCCGCTCTCATTACTATCAGCAAATGCTTGCTAATCCTTCTATTATGGGACAGGCTTTTGAAGCTGAACAGCTTGCTGAAAAAGAATTATACAAGCACACTGTTTTAGAG
>NZ_JBFULJ010000574.1:0-2477 GCF_056400385.1 Priestia sp. P5_B4 | reverse complement strand
GTGTTAGTTGGTCCAGGATCTACAGCATTAACAGTAATTTTAAGAGGTGCTAATTCAATAGCAACTGATTTAGTAAACGTAGAAACAGCCCCTTTTGTTGCAACATAAGCCAAATTCCCAGGCTCAGGTGACTTATCTTGACCTGAAACCATATTAATAATTCGACCGCCATGCTTACCTTCGATTAGACGTGCAAACTCAACAGTCAAAAGACACGTTCCTCTAACATTCACGTTATAATGAGCATCAAGCATATCAGCATCTATAGAACGAAAATCTACGTCCACGGAATGTGTTGCATTATTTACAAGGATTGATGGAGAACCTAGTTTGTTTTGAACTTCACCAAGCAGCTTTCTTGGTGCATCAGGTTGCGATAAATCCAATTCCATTGATTCACATCGCACTCCCAGACTGCGAATCTCTTCCATAAGATGTTTCGACCATTTAAAATCATCCTCATTGCAATAATCCATTAAACGATCATACTTTGGCCAATGAGTGAAAAAAATATCTGCACCTTCTCTAGCTAATTCCCTGCATATTTCAGTACCAATACCTTTTGCCCGACTAGCACCAGTAACAATCGCAATTTTATTTATTAACCGCTTCATAAAGCATCTCCTCATCAGAACGTTGAATTCATATGCTCACCAATAGCACACGAACTCAGCAATCCTGTATATGTATATTAATCTATCAAGTTGTAATAAATGAAAAAATGTAATTAAAGTTTAAAAGGTATTTTCTCCATAGTAATCATTCATTTTTATTTCACCTCACATAAGTATTTTTCCATATATGCATTCAACTTTCCTGCCTTATCAACATGTTTCAGACAGCAAAAGCTGAATCCCCCTAGTCTCCAACAAGTTTAGGCTCTTTCCTTAGTTACATTTTCAAGAACGTTATATTTTACTTTTTAGTAAAAAGGTAAAGAGATAGGTAGGATAATGGATTTCCTAAATAAAATTCTAAAAGGAAATATCCCTATGTTAGAGAACTGAATAAAGGACTGCTTTTCATTTCTCTAACACTTAAAAGGAGGTACACGAATGAATGAAGAGATAATAAAAATTGATAACGTTGAGATTTGTACAGAAAGTTTTGGAAACCCCAAGAATCCTGCTGTACTTTTAATAATGGGAGCAATGTCTTCGTTAGATTGGTGGGATGAAGACTTCTGTCTTCGCCTCGCTGAACATGAGAGATTTGTTATTCGTTACGACCATCGTGATTTAGGGCGATCTACCACTTATCCACCCGGTACGTCTAACTATACAATAACGGATATGGCTGACGATGCAATTGGTGTTTTAGATGCTTACTCTATAGACAAAGCTCATATTGTKGGCATGTCTTTGGGCGGGATGATAGGACAAATCCTTGCTCTTAGATATCCGGATCGCATAGACTCCCTTACTTTAATTGCATCAAGCGTATTTGGAACGGAGGCGGAAAAATTGCCCCCAATGGATCAGCGGATACTTGATTACCACACGAAGAGCGCTTCCATAGACTGGTCAAATCAAGAGGAGACTGTTCCCTACCTTGCAGGTGGATGGAAAATTTTAAGTGGAACAAAACCTTATGAAGAGAAAAGAATGTATAAGCTAGCAGAAAGAGAAGCTGCCCGCGCCAAACAGCTGCCGAGTAGATTTAACCATGCTTTGCTTCAAGGAGGAGGCCAATATTATGACAGATTGAGTGAAATTACTATACCTACACTGATTATTCATGGAACAGAAGATCCGGCACTCCCATACGAACATGGACTTGCTCTTGCAAAAGCTATTGCTCATGCTAATTTAATAGCTCTTGATCGTACGGGACATGAAGTCCATAGTGAAGACTGGGAACAAATCATTAAATCAATTGTAAGGATTAGCTCCTAAAATCAAAACATGAGATATGCAGACTTCAAAGCGCTTTTTTAAGAAAGCTTTGGGGTCTTTTCATGTTTCAAAGTTCCTTCCTTCTACTTACAGTAGACAAAACGTTTCCTATAGCAAAGGGTGTTTTGTACAAAAGTACCTACAACTTTTCAAAACATCACATTTACGATACACTGATAATTCGCGAAATATCCACATAAGGGTATTAAAGTAAGAAAATGGAGGTTATTATGAAATATTTTAAGGTACTTTTCTGTTTAATCTTATTAATCCTTGTAGGTATAACCGGCTGTTCTTCAAAAGAAGAAGTCACAAGCATTAACACTGTTGATGTAAAAGATCTTAAAGACCACAGTGGAACTTATGTTGGAGATAATTCTAACGTAGTAGCTATCGTAAGAGCATTGCCTGGAGGGGAAACATTTAAAGAAATTGATTTACATAATAAAACACCAAAAATAATGTATGGTACTAAAGAGGGCTCTTTATCAAAAGATGAAATGTTAAAATATTAGTTTGACGGTAAGAATACATTAGAGAAAAATTTTCTTTACAATGCTATTTATTTAACGATACTAATAC
>NZ_JBFULJ010000573.1:0-2480 GCF_056400385.1 Priestia sp. P5_B4 | reverse complement strand
GGTTTAGAAGAAGGGGTTGCTAGTGAAAATACCATTGTAATTAGCCAATTTATTGATCAATTGTTAAACCGATTAGAAAAGGTCACTGAAACTAATTAGGTTTATTTTTCATGTGAAAAGTAAAAGGAACCTCAAAAATTGGCAAGCGAGGTTGCTTTCTTGTAAGGGTTTGTTCATACGTATCCGAAGTATGAAACATATATAGATTACGACGTTCTGTAAGTAGAGACTATTTTTAATGTGCTGTCGCATATGTATAGAAAGATGCGGAATACAAATGGACATGCTATCTAAAATCCTATGTTCACTGATAGGGTCTTTTGGGTATGTGTACTGCAAGGAGTTATTATATTAACTAGGAACATCGGTAATCTATAGTTTAAAAACAGAAAACTTCTAAACAAGCAGCAGGAGTTTTTCTACATGAATGGTGCTACTATGTTCAGGTGATGCTTGGAATATCTCAAATAGTTTGCGTATTCATTGTAAACTTTCGTAATTTTCATTTAATTATTAACATCAAATTCAACTTGTTATATATTTAGAGGTGTTGCTCAAAAAAGCGAGGGAAAGTATGGAAAAATTAAATGATCAAACATTGTTAGCATCGTACTTTAAAGCAATTGAATTAAATCTAGATAAAGATTTCATTCTTATTCTTGAAGAAGAATTGAAAAGAAGGGCTCTACCCTTCATTGCTAAAACAGATAGGAGTAAGTAATTTAGAATTACGCTTCTATCTGTTTTTCCTTTTCTAGAACCCACAGTAGAAATTCCTTTTCTTGATTAGTTAGCTTTCTATTTAAGGATTGTTCAAACTGTAAAACTAACTCCATAAAGCGCTGCATGTTATCCATTTATGTTATAACTCAACTCCTTGAGTTTATCTTTAAGTATAGAATAAGGTTAAGGTTTTTATTTTGTCAAATTTTGTTGGGTTTTAGTACTATAATTTAAGAATAAGCATAAGGAAGCCATTATAAAGATAGTCCAATTAGACCATGGGGTCTTTTCTATGGATGTAGTATTGAGGTTAGCTATGAGAAGGAGTGGAAGAAATATAAGCGTGAATTAACCTTTGGAGATCAAGTAATCTGGACCATCAAAGATTTATTTTGGAAATGAAACATGTTAATTTAAAATAAATAGCGATTAATGAAATCTCATCATAAAACATACATAGATAGACAGAGCTGAATTAGATAAAAAGAGAGTAAACCATCTTTTTTATTTGTTTGCCCTGGGAGAAAGTATTGAATAGATAGGGGGGTTTTGAGGTAAAAGGGTTAAAATGTTGAAAAAGCACCCCTGAATGGGTGCTGTGAATTAAATTAGTTCATTGTTCTGGTTTTTTAGGAACTTGCTTTCTAATTCTAATTCTAATTGCTTCATTCGTCGTTGTAATCCTAAATTCTCTAAATCYTGTTCTAACTCAGAAGATAAATCAATTCGTTCTTTAGCATTATCCATCAGTTTCCTAGTAATTACTAACCTTTTTTGTTCTTTCGAATTCATCTTAACAGCTCCTTCCTCGTGACTTGTTAGGTTCGACATAGCAGATGAAAACACCTATAAAAAAATTCACCTAGAAATGAAGTACCGAGTATTTGTAAAAAAATCAAAATGCTTATAAATTAACAATGCATAAAACTATACTGTTACAGGTTTTATTATTTTTCATAGATCTACGAATCAAAATATTTATTAAATATAAAAACTTAACCATTTAAACTCTAAAATCGGCATCCTACGCTTTGAATTGGATTTTACAAGGACAATCATTGTCATACGGTTAAAATCCAGTTATTGTTAAGTGGAAACTTAACAACTTAGACAGGTAGGTGAGTACATCATTGCAAAGATATAGATATAATAGCACTTTAAGAAATACTTTCCTTGTAGACATAGAAGCAGCAAGAGAACTTATGATTGAAGTAGGACTAAAAGAAGGATTTACTAGTAATAATACCCTTATAATCAGTCAATTTATTGATCAAATGCTAAACCAATTAGAAGAGATAACTTCACCTAATTAGTTTTGATTTTTAATAAAAGAGTAAAAGCAGCCTCATTCTTTAATAGCATTCGAGTGAGGCTGCTTTTTAAGGTAACTCTATAACTGTAGATAAATAATAGCATATTTTTAAATATGAATACTACTTTTGATATGCTCTAGCATATGAATAGAAGGTGCAATTTTTATTCATCTTAAGGTCATTCATTTGTTTGATAAATCCTATCAAATCAAGGATGTATAAAAAGTTGCACAAAGGAAGTAATCATCCGTTCTTAAACCCCTTGTGCYGTAATTCAGCCATAAGGGGTTCTTTTTTGATGTACATCCGAAAAAAGATTATGGTAACTAAGGCTGGATGTCAGATTCATCTTAAAAAGCAAAAAACCTACCTCTTCCCAGTCAGAAAAGATAGGGTTTTTCTGATGTATTGCTTAAGGATTTTAGTAGATGCCTCACGGCGTCT
>NZ_JBFULJ010000572.1:0-2481 GCF_056400385.1 Priestia sp. P5_B4 | reverse complement strand
GATGAAAAAAATAGGGTCTTTACTAATGATGTGTGTACTTATATTTGGACTTGCTGCCTGTACGGCCACAAAAGATTCAGGCGCGGAGCCAGAAAAGAAAAGCAGTACAGCAAAAGAAGACGGTAAGGTCCTTTATATGAATAATGGCGCAGAACCTACGTCTTTTGATCCACCTATTGGATTTGATTCATATTCATGGAATATGCTTAATAACTTAATGGAAGGGCTGACTCGTTTAGGAAAAAGCGATGAGCCTGAAGGAGCAATGGCCGAGAAATGGAATATCTCTAAGGACAAAAAGGTCTATACGTTTCATTTACGAAAAGATGCTAAATGGTCAAATGGAGATGACGTGAAAGCAAGTGATTTCGTATTTGCTTGGAAGAGGCTTTTAGATCCTAAGACGGGTTCACCAGCGGCATTTTTAGGTTATTTCATCCAAGGTGGAGAAGAATTTAATACGGGTAAAGGTAGTGCTGATCAAGTAGGGGTAAAAGCGCTAGATGACAAAATCTTTGAAGTTACGCTTAAAAGCCCTCAAGCCTATTTCTTAAGCGTAGTTTCCAATCCAGCGTTCTTCCCAATTAATGAAAAAGTAGCAACAAAAAATCCGAAATGGTTTGCAGAAGCAGATTCGTTTGTTGCGAATGGTCCCTTCAAATTAACTCAATGGAAGCATAACAGTAATCTAGTCATGGAAAGAAACGATCAGTATTGGGATGCTGAAAATGTAAAGCTCGACAAGGTAAAATGGGCAATTGTTGAAAATACAAACACAGAATATCAAATGTATCAAAATGGAGAACTAGATGTTTCTGAAATTCCATCGGATTTAAGTGAAAAGCTGCTGAAAGATGGAGATGTTCATATCGAAGACCAAGCGGGAACTTACTTCTATCGCTTTAACTTAGATAAAGAGCCCTTTCAAAACAAAAATATCCGTAAAGCATTTGCAATGGCTGTAGATCAAGATCAAATTGTTAATTTTGTTACAAAGAATAAAGAAAAACCAGCTCGTGGGTTCGTATCTTACGGATTTAAAGATGCAGATGGAAAGGATTTCCGTAAAACGGGCGGCGATTTATTAAAAACAGATGGCAAAGAAGCAAAAGAACTTCTGAAAAAAGGAATGAAAGAAGAAGGATATAAAAAGCTGCCAGCTATTACGCTAACATACAGTACAGACGATACGCATAAAAAAATAGCAGAAGCACTGCAGCAAATGTTCAARGAAAATCTAGGCGTAGATGTGAAGCTTGCCAATATGGAATGGAATGTTTTCCAAGAAGAACAAAAAGCGTTAAAGTTTCAGCTGTCACGAAGTTCATTTTTAGCTGATTATGCAGATCCAATTAACTTTTTAGAGAGCTTCCAGACGGGTCATTCAATGAACCGTACAGCTTGGAGCAATAAAGAATATGATGAGTTAATTAAACAAGCTATGAACGAAACGGATAATAAAAAACGTTTTGAGCTTATGTATAAAGCAGAAGGTATTTTATTTGATGAGATGCCGATCATTCCTATCCATTTCTACAACTATGTGTTTTTAATCAAAGATAACGTATCTGGAATTGTTCGTCATCCTGTTGGCTATTTAGATTTGAAGTGGGCAGATAAACAGTAAAGTGGAACTTTTCGTCAGAGGGGATTTCAATTCCCTTCTGACCCAAGTTTCACTTTCTTCATTTCTTTACACAAAAGGAGTGTAACAAATGATAAAACCAAAACCATTACAAAAAGGTGATACAGTAGCTGTTATTGCACCTGCTAGTCCGCCTAATCAGCACAATCTAAAAAAAGGAATAGAATATTTAAAGGAAATAGGATTAAACGTAGTAACAGGCGCGCATTTATATAAAAAAAACGGGTACTTGGCAGGGACTGATGAACAGCGAGCAGCCGATATACATGCGATGTTTGCCAATAAGGAAGTAAAGGCAATTATTTGTGCATGCGGAGGTTACGGGACTGCTAGACTTGCCTCGCAATTAAACTACGATTTAATTAAGCGAAACCCAAAGGTTTTTTGGGGATATAGCGATATTACGTTTTTACATACGGCTATTCATCAGCGCACAGGTTTGGTTACCTTTCACGGGCCAATGCTTTCGTCGGATCTCGGAAAAGAAGATGTTCATATAGAGACGAAGCAAGCTTTTTATCAATTATTTTCTCACCGTTCTTTGTGCTATACGGATCAAATTAGTCCCCTCGACACCATTTGTGAAGGAGAAGCAACTGGTCAGCTGATAGGAGGAAATCTGACTTTGCTGGTAAGCACGCTTGGCACACCATTTGAACTAGATACAAAAAATCGAATTTTATTTATTGAAGATATTGATGAAGAGCCGTATGAAATTGACCGCATGATGACACAGCTGTATATGGCCAATAAACTGCAGGATGCAGCGGGAATTATTATCGGAGATTTTCATAACTGCTATCCTAAAAAACGTACAGAGTCGCTTTCTTTAGAAG
>NZ_JBFULJ010000571.1:0-2483 GCF_056400385.1 Priestia sp. P5_B4 | reverse complement strand
GCTACTTTTTTATTTTATGCAGCTTTTTACCTTATTATAAAAAGATTTGCTCATAACAAGTTTAGCTGGCTTTATATTGGCCTTCTATTGGCGTTAGGAAATTTAATGCGCCCTCTAGGACCTATTATTATCGTTGCTGTTTTCATTTATTTCATCTTGCAAATTCTTCAACCTTACATTAAAACGAAGGATGCTGCTGAATTAAAAGCTCGTCGAAAGAAAATAGGAAAAAACCTCGTAGGCATACTGGCTACTTTTTTTATTGCAAATGCGCTAATCAACTATTCTTTTGTAGCCAGCGGTATTTCTAAATATCCTTTAAGTAACAGAGATCCTTTATGGAAATTCGTCATTGGCTTTAATTACGAAACAAGCGGTTCTTATTCTTCAGAGGATGCTAGTCGTTTTATGGGTATGCCAATTGGAGAAAAACGAGCTGAAGCAGAAAAAGAGGTAATTAAAGAGCGGGTAGCAGATAAAGAGCAGCTTTTAGATCTCTTTCACATTAAATTCCTAAATATGTGGGGAGGAACGGATGCATCTACATTTTGGAGCATTTCATTAACTCCTCAAGAAGATGTACCTTTTAATAAAGAGAAATTAATTAGTGCTGCTCAAAGTTATGAAAGAATTATTTATGTTTCAACTACTATTCTTTCCATTATTGGACTTATATGTTTATTCCTGAAGAAGCAGGATAAATATCCGTATACACTGTTTTTATTACTAATCATAGGATACGTTCTTATTCACTTGCTTATTGAAATTCAAACTCGCTATCGATTCTTTATTTTTCCAAGCTTTATGCTGCTCGAAGGGTTTGGTATTTCAGTGATTCTATCCTATTTAATAGTACGATTTACTAAAAATGAGCCCAAGACAAAATGTAAAGAGATAAATTAAATGGAAGGGATTATGCAACCGTGATAAAATTCCTGAAATTCGGATTTGTAGGTATAATGAATACCCTGCTCACTATTATCAGTTATTTAGCACTCATTCATTTTGATATGAATTATATATTGGCTAACGTACTATCTTATTTTATTGGCGTCATAAACAGCTACTATTGGAACAAATCGTGGGTGTTTCAAGCAACCGTACACAAATGGATGTTAGCTCAATTTTTTATCGTAAACCTTATTACTTTAGCAATTAATACAAGCTGCTTATTCCTTCTTGTACACTATACACCTGCTAATCCAATAATCGGACAACTGTTGTCTACTTGTATAGGAATGTTTATCAATTTTTTCCTTAATAAATTATGGACGTTTAAGCACACAGACAATCACTCGATAGGAGGTAAAGCATGAAAGAACTAATTTCAATCGTGGTACCTATGTATTTTGAAGAAGAAGTAGCTAATGAATGCTACAATCGCTTGCTTTCCGTCATGCATAAAAACCACATTAACTATGAGTTCATTTTCGTCAATGACGGCAGCACCGACCGAACAATTGAAATCTTGAAGGACGTAGCGGCTATGGATTCTAACGTAAAAGTTATTGATTTCGCTCGTAATTTCGGGCACCAAACTGCCGTAACAGCAGGCATTGATTATGCTCAAGGTGATGCTATCGTTATTATTGATGCGGACTTACAAGATCCGCCAGAAATGATTCCCGAATTAATTGCTAAATGGCAGCAAGGCTATGAAATTGTATATGCAAAGCGCAAGAAACGAAGCGGAGAGACCTTTTTTAAATTAGCCACGGCTAAGTATTTTTATCGCTTTTTAAATTATATGTCCGATATCGAAATCCCTAAAGACACGGGAGATTTTCGTATTATCGACCGAAAAGTAGCGGATGTATTCAAAAAAATGACTGAACGTAATCGTTTTGTACGAGGAATGATGTCTTGGATTGGCTTCAGGCAAACATATGTAGAATATGAGCGCGATGAACGTTTTGCTGGTGAAACAAAATATCCTTTAAAAAAGATGATCAAGTTTGCTTCAGATGGAATTATTGGGTTTTCAACGAAGCCTTTGCGTTTAGTAATGGTTATTGGCTTATTATCGGTTTTTGTATCACTTTTAGTTTTAAGTTATTCGATTGTTGTTTGGCTGATAGGTAAAAACATTCAGCCTGGCTGGACTTCTATTATGGTAGCTATCACCTTCTTTAGCGGTATTCAGCTACTTGGTTTAGGTCTAGTCGGACAATACATCGCAAGAATTTACGATGAAAGTAAAAATAGACCTATTTACGTTGTACGTGAAACCATTAACTTCTCGAAAGCTTCAACAGATTCTCCAAACGCACGTGAAAAAGTATATAGCTAAAAAAACAAGGAAGAAAACAGTTGTTTTCTTCCTTGTTCTTATTCTACGATGAAAGTAAAAATAGACCTATTTACGTTGTACGTGAAACCATTAACTTCTCGAAAGCTTCAACAGATTCTCCAAACGCACGTGAAAAAGTATATAGCTAAAAAAACAAGGAAGAAAACAGTTGTTTTCTTCCTTGTTCTTATTC
>NZ_JBFULJ010000570.1:0-2483 GCF_056400385.1 Priestia sp. P5_B4 | reverse complement strand
ATATGATGCTTGCACTTCTTGCTGTAGTCACACATTAAAGGCGTGCGTGCAGCTTAAAAGAAAGAGGTCAAACTTCCTTTCTCTTTTAAAGTGCTTTGCGATTTTTTTATGCGAAAAACAGATAGAACTTCAAACATCTTCATTAGTTGAGCTTTCATAGCACTTCCACCTTTTGGTATTTTTCACCTGACACACATGTAAATAGTATGTATGTTTTTACTTTCATACAATTCTATCAAATCCATTAAAACAGTTTTATTTTTTAAATTCAACCGAAAAGTATTTTCATTATTTTTCCATAAACTAAACGAGATAAGCTGCTATAAGGTTTAAACCAAAAAAGAAAATTGAAATGATTTTTTACGAGTTTAATATCTTGACGAAAAAATATTTCAGGAATAAGATATGTTACATAAAGTAACGAGTGAAAGAAAAGTTACTTTTAAAAGATTATATTTTTCCTAACAGGAGGAAGAGATATGGAAGCGATGACTTTTGTTTTATTCGGTTCAACAGGTGATTTAGCGAAACGCAAAATTTATCCTGCACTCTATAATTTATTTGTAGACGGGAAAATCCCTAAATCAATTTCTGTTGTGGGACTAGGCAGAAGGGAGATGTCCGATGCTGATTTTCAGAAAAAAGTAAAAGAATCTATTCATACTTTTTCACGTCGCATCGAAAAAGATTCATCTCTTATGGAGCATTTTCTTTCAGCTTTTCGCTACAGCCAATTGGATGCAACGAATGCTGAAGACTATAAAAGTGTGTTAAATCTAGTAGAAGCACGAGAAGCAGAACTAAATATTCCAAGCAACCGAATGTTTTATCTCTCCGTTGCACCAGAATTTTTCGGTACGATCRCCGAGCATATTAAAAACAGTGGCTTAGGTGCTACAAAAAGTTGGAAACGGTTAATTATTGAAAAACCATTTGGTCATGATCTACAGTCAGCTCGTCAATTAAACGAAAACTTAAGCAAAGCGTTTAAAGAAGAAGAGATTTACCGCATTGACCACTATCTTGGCAAGTCGATGGTGCAAAATTTAGAAGCGCTGGAATTCGCTAATCCTATTCTTCAATCATTATGGAATAACGAACATATTGCGAATATACAAATTACAGCAAGTGAAACGGTCGGTGTAGAGGAAAGAGCAAGCTATTATGACCATTCAGGAGCCATTCGAGATATGGTTCAAAATCACATGCTGCAAATGCTGATGATGACGGCTATGCACTTACCTGCTCGCATTAGCGCTGATGATATTCGAAACGAAAAAATAAATGTGTTAAAAGCGCTTCGTCCGCTTGTAAAAGAAGATATGGATCTAGACGTTGTTCGCGGTCAATATGAGGCCGGAAAAATAAACGGGTCTTCAGTGGAGAGCTACGTAAATGAGCCGGGCGTATCACCATCTTCTCAGACGGACACGTTTTTAGCAGCCAGACTATATATCGATAATTCGCTTTGGAAAGGCGTTCCTTTCTACATTCGTACAGGGAAAAGAATGGCGGAAAAAGCGACGCGAATTGTTATTGAATTCAAAGACTCGTTAAAAGAGTTGTACTTAGACAAAGGAGAAACAACATCTCCAAACCTGTTGATCATTGAAATTAACCCGCATGAAAATATTACGCTGCAGTTGAACAGTAAAAACCCATTTAATCATGGTCATATTGAGCCTGTACAAATTAATTTTTCAGGCCAGCAAGAAGGAGCACCTGAAGCATATGAACGCCTTATTGCAGATGCATGTGCCGGAGATTCTACATTTTTTGCTCATTGGAAAGAAGTAGAGCTAGCTTGGGAATGGGTTCAGCCGCTTCTTGAAGCGTTTGAGGAAAATACAGTGCCGCTTTATAAATATGCAGCTGGTTCACACGGCCCTGATGCATCACATGCACTTTTAGAAAAAGACGGTTTTAAATGGTGGCTGGATGAAGAAACAGCGCGCCGATCACGCGAAGTACAGCCAGTTTAATACAAACAAAGCGAAAGAAGGATGACACATGAGTACCAACATAGACACACTTGCAGTTAATACGATTCGCACCCTGTCAATCGATGCGGTGAACGCAGCCAATTCAGGCCACCCCGGGCTTCCAATGGGAGCGGCTCCGATGACCTATGCGCTATGGGCGAATCACTTACAGCATAATCCGGCAAATTCAAGCTGGTTTAACCGGGATCGTTTTATCTTATCAGCCGGTCATGGCTCAAGCTTGCTGTATAGCATGCTTCATTTAAGCGGATACAATGTATCAATAGAAGATTTAAAAAGCTTTCGCAAGCTAAACAGTAAAACACCGGGACATCCTGAATTTGGCCATACGGACGGCGTGGAAGCCACAACAGGTCCTTTAGGTCAAGGAATTGCAAATGCAGTCGGAATGGCAATGGCAGAAGCTCATTTAGCGGCAAAATTTAACCAGTCAAAATTCCCAGTCATTGATCACTATACGTATACGTTAGTAGGCGATGG
>NZ_JBFULJ010000569.1:0-2491 GCF_056400385.1 Priestia sp. P5_B4 | reverse complement strand
ATATAATAGCCCGAACTGTAGGCTGAAAATACATTGCTCAATAAGAAAATAAATAATGTCCACATATAAACTTTTTTACGCTCTATCTTAGCCGTCACATTTAGTAAAATCGGCGCAGACAAGGCATAAACAAACGAATAAATAGAGATTAAATAACCTGCTTTTGCTAATGATACATGAAATGCATCGGCAATTAAGTCTAAGATGCCTCCTAGAATTAATTCGACCGTTCCAACAACAAAGGAAGCAATCGCAAGTATGTAAACTTTTTTATTCATCAAAAAACCCCCTCTTTAAAAAGTTACAACTAGAATAGTAACCTTTTTTAGAAAGGATTTCAATAGGTAATATTAAAAAGGTTACTAATGAATTAGTAACCTTTTTAATATCGCAGTCGAGTAAGCAGCTCCATGATCTCACAATCTTGAAGAAGCTGCTCTTGATATTTCTTTGTAATATGGGTAAGTGCGACGTCATGATAAAAGAAATCAGCAAAAACTTTTACAAGCGGCTGCGACATGGTTTTTATTGCTTTCCATGTCTCATGTTCAATGCCGGCAAATAAAAGGTAAGCATCGTCAACAATAATCAACTGCGACGGCTCAAGGTTTTTATGATCATCTATTGGATTTAATGTATGTAAATGTTTGAGGGCAGTCTGCAAGTTTCCTATGGTTAAGACCTCGACGTTTACGCCTTGTTTCTCTTTTTCTTCTAGCAATGAGCGGTAATGTTCTAACTCATCATTCCATGCGGATAAAATAATAGAAGATTCCGCTTCGTCAATCAATTGTTCAATATGAGCAGAAATAGAGGATTTATCTTTTAAACTCCAAACATGATCATCTGTAAACGTTTTTTTAATTTTATATGTTTTTAATTCATTAATGTCATTTTCAAAATCAGCAGTAAGTTTTTGAATGACGGTTTGAAGGGCTACCGCTGAGTAAAGTTTCTTTTTCCCGGACAATGTATTTACTACAATACCTTTATCAATTAAACGATTAAGCACTTCATAAATTTTTGCTTTTGGAACATGCGAATACGTAACAATTGAACTAGCATCCAGCGGGCCATCATTCGCAAGCAGCGCTTCATATACTTGACTTTCATACTGAGAAAAACCAAATTTTTGCAGCATAATTTTCTATTCATCATCCTTTCTTTTTTTTAGTATATCACGGTTTGTAAAAGTATTACTAATTGTATCAGATATGATAATCTTATTAAACTATGTTCTAAATAACAATTAGAAATAAAATAAGCTATTAAAGAATCTTTATTACAGTAGAAATATTTTTAACCATATACTTTCTATACTAAAACACTCAACATTGGGTAAAGAAAAGAAAGAGGTGAAAAAAATGAAGAAAAATGAAAAACTACTGTTGAAAAAAATGAACATAAAACGGCAAAGAGAAGTGGCTGCTCAGCTTGAAGACATACTGGATTCCTTACTGTCCCTTGAAGAAAAATTATACTCAGCACCTGATAATAGCGAGTGGCTCTCTTTACAAGCTCAGCTTGAAAAAAGAGAACATGAGCTGAAATTCAAGCATAAAATGCTGTGCGAAGAATGGACAGCACTATAAAAGACAGGCATTTTGTCTGTCTTTTATTGCATCTAAATTTTCATCACTCGAATAGGGCTAACCATCAAAATAGCTAAAATAATCATAAGGTAAGGGTTTACGTAATAAAACATGCCAAGCAGGGCGATAATTAGAGCGGGAAAAGGAATAGGAAGCCCTATAAAATAACCCATGGTTGGATTTGCACTAAATTTAGCTAATCTTAATGCGCCCATGCTTGGATAAATCATAAAAGCGAGTACGGTTAGCCAAGAGTGGGGAGAAAGAGTATGAAATAGCATTGCAGGCGCTACGCCAAAGCTTATAATATCAGCCAAAGAATCTAGCTCTACACCAAACTCACTGTTAACTTTCAGCTTTCTCGCAATTTTGCCGTCAAATAAATCGAAAAAAGCGGCTAGAAAAATAAAAAGAGCAGCTAAGCGTTCGTAGCTATTCATATTAAAAGCTATGGAAAATACGCCGCTTAGCAAATTTCCAATCGTAAAGAGATTCGGAACCCATTTTAACAGTCGAAGAATCAATGTCATACAACCGCCTTTCACAGTGTGTACGATTAGTGTAACTGTTAAATCGTATTATTATGTGAGATGTCAGATAAAAAGAAGGTAGTATTGAAACCTGGCTGTTGTTCCTGTAATATATATATCGTATAATACGATAATAACTGAAAATACGATATAAAGGAGCAGGATCATGAAAGTAGAAGAGTTAAACAGTTATTGGACGTCTATTTATTATCATTTGCACTATACGCATCAAGAGAAAATTACACACCAAACAATACGTCTTTTACAGCATATAGATAAATCATCTTCGGTTGGAATAAAAGAAATTGCGGATTATTTACACGTTTCACATAATACGGCATCTGAACACGTAAAGAGAAGTATGGATAA
>NZ_JBFULJ010000568.1:0-2492 GCF_056400385.1 Priestia sp. P5_B4 | reverse complement strand
GATAAAAACAGGTGTCGATGGAGCCGTTCCGACTAAAACGTCACTTGGATAAAAACAGGTGTCGATGGAGCCGTTCCGACTTTGGCGAATGAAGCAAGAACTTCCATACTTTCCCCTGGATTTAGTGGAACAAATTGACCAATATAAGAAGTAAAGGGACTACTTTGTTTTTTATAGCTAGAATAACTTGACACACATGGGTATAGGCATCAACTTTCTTTTGGATAAATGCTTTGCGAAGCTCTTGTTTGTATTGCTCTTTCGACATCACTATAGCTACGACAGACGTAATGAATGTTCCTGCCAGCGCGATGAGCGACCCTATCAAAATTCCTATCAGTTCTCCGGACAAAACGTTCACCTCTTTAAAGGTATTTCTATATGCTATGAGAATGAAGGAATTGATATGAGGTAAACACCATGTAAAAACAGCCCTAACTTTTCTAAGTTAGGGCTGTAACACTAAAATATGACGGGAACCAAATTAGATAATACGACTTGTAATAATTCCTTCAATTTGACCGATTTTTTCTTCTAGCTCAGGCACAATCTCGTCACTTACTTGATTGTCAATATCGATCATTGTATACGCATATTCACCGCGGCTTCTGTTCACCATATCTGCGATGTTTAAATTATAGTTTGAGAATACTTGCGTAAGTTGTCCTACCATATTCGGCACATTGTGATGGAAAGCAGCTACGCGTTTTTTCCCAGTGTAAGGAAGAGATGCATTCGGGAAATTCACTGAGTTTTTAACGTTTCCTGTTTCTAAGAAATTTTTCACTTGACGTGCTGCCATTACCGCACAGTTTTCTTCTGATTCTTGAGTTGATGCCCCTAGGTGAGGAATTGGCACAACATTTTTCATGTTCAAGACATTTTGATTTGGGAAATCTGTAATGTATCTTCTAACTTTTCCACTTTCAAGAGCAGCTTTCATATCTTCTTCGTTTACAAGCTCACCGCGTGAGAAGTTCAAAATATGAACATCCGGTTTCATGATGCTAAACGTTTCTTTATTGAAAACACCTTTTGTATCGTCCGTTAATGGAACGTGAACCGTAATATAGTCAGATGCTGCAAATAGTTCTTCTAGAGACATTGCACGCTGTACGTTGCGAGACAAATTCCAAGCTGTATTAACAGAAATGAATGGATCAAAACCAATTACGTCCATATCTAAATCAAGCGCATCGTTTGCTACAAGAGCACCAATTGCACCTAAACCAATAACGCCTAACGTTTTACCTTTGATTTCTTTTCCAACAAACTGTTTTTTACCTGCTTCAACTAACTTAGGAATTTGATCACCTTGGCCATCCAATCCTTTTGTCCATTCAACTCCAGCAAATAAGTTACGAGAAGAAGCCATAATTGTAGTTAAAACCATTTCTTTTACTGCGTTTGCATTAGCTCCTGGCGTATTAAATACAACGATACCTTGCTCCGTGCAAGCGTCCACAGGTATATTATTAACCCCTGCTCCAGCTCGTGCAATAGCTTTTAAATTTTGGTCAAATGCCATGCTGTGCATGTTAAAGCTACGCACGACAATCGCATCTGGATTTTCGCTGTCGTTGTCAATTTGATAACCTTCTTGATTAAAAACATTTAGACCTTTTTGTGCAATGTTGTTTAATGTTTTGATTGTTTGTACTTTTTTTAATGTTAATGTGCTCATTTTGTACTCTCCTCTGATTATCATCGTAGTTTTACATGTTTTTACCTTTGGATAAAGGAACTTCATTTTTAATTTTTTAAAAAGTCTGGTTTTTTAGCCTACATATGTGATAACTTCTATATCCTCTCCCCCTAAACAGAAAGAGGTAAGAGATATGTATTAATCCCTTACCTCTGCCCAGGCGAACGGCTACGTCACTATATGCTTCCTCACGGTTATCCGCGTTTCGCCAGTCACATATAGTCTTTGAAATTAAGTATATTCTAGCAAACTCTTTCAGAACGTTCAACCTTTTTTTAAAAGTTTGCTTTTTTCAGTCTAATTTTTAATCTCTTTAGCGAATCTCCTAATATATTGACAAATACCCTAATACATGTTAAATAAGAAGAGTGATTAGCACTCTATCCACTCAAGTGCTAATTGTTTTATAAGCCCTATTTGGAAAGGAGAATTTCTTATGTCAAAAAAAGAATTCAAAGCCGAATCAAAGCGATTATTAGAGATGATGATTAATTCCATCTATTCTCAAAAAGAAGTATTTTTGAGAGAACTTCTATCAAATTCAAGTGATGCAATCGATAAAATTTATTACAAAGCCTTAACAGACGACTCCTTGCGTTTTAACAAAGAAAGCTATTACATAAAAGTAACACCAGATAAAACTAACCGTACCTTAACCATTACGGATACTGGAATTGGCATGACGCAAGAAGAGCTTGAAAGCAGCTTGGGCACAATTGCGCGAAGCGGTTCCCTTGCGTGCTTGAAAGCAGCTTGGGCACAATTGCGCGAAGCGGTTCCCTTGCGT
>NZ_JBFULJ010000567.1:0-2495 GCF_056400385.1 Priestia sp. P5_B4 | reverse complement strand
CCATTCTTCAGCGTGCTGAGCTAAATCTAATGTATTTCTAAGTGAGTCAGATACAGTTCCTCCTTCAACTACAGGAGAAAGATCCAATACGGAAATCGGAATATCTTTTAATGCTTTACTCATCAATTTCATCTTCTTTCTTTAAAGACTTCATAGGCCTTGTTATTTCAATGGAATACAAGTATTTTAACAATAATCTTTCGAGTTCCAAAATATTTTGCTTCGGTTATTTTCCTTTACGTTATTGTTCTTTATTTACACAAGCTTTTGAGAAACAAAAAGCTTGTACGGTATAAGGCAGAAGCCGCCTCTTTCTATAAAAAGCTGTCATATTTTATAGTAGAAGGGAGGATGAATATGGTTACTTTAAATGAACTAAAAAGCAAGCAGTACGATATGATATACAGTTTAGGCTATAACTGTTTTCCAGGGATATACATGAAAAAATATTCTTTGCGAAAACAAGCCGGCGTGATTGATTGGTGTATTAGCATTTCTCTTTCTCACGTCAATCAGCTGTTGAAAAATCGCTGTAAAGACTTATTTGTATATGAACACTTAACCTATATCAGTTCTTTCGGAGATGGTTCCACGCTTAGACTGCGTGATAAGGTGTATCAAATTGATTCTGCTCATGATTTTCCGTCGTCTATTAATACGGATACTAACTGGCTTTCATATAATGAAGTCAAAGAAAAATATGAACGGAGAACGGAGCGATTTTTAACGTCGATGGAGACCAGTTCTTGTATATTGTTTATTCGCATGGGCGGAACGTATGAAGAAGCGAAAGAATTAGAGCATATTTTAAAGGGAATGGTCAAAAACGATTTCTATATACTGCTGCTGACAAACAGTGAAAAAGAACTCTTGTCCGAAGCTAACTGGGACTTGCCTTGTACATGTGTCTTACATGCACCTATTTTTTCAATGGACGTGCTGCGCGATGATACAGTATGGGAAGAGCTCTTAAGAGGGCTTGTTATAAAATAAAAGAAACTCTTTTTGTTTAATACGGGAATGAAAAAGCTCGTTTTTTTCATAGACTTTGTTATATCTGTGTATCAAAGGAGATGAAAAGGTGGAGTCCAATGTGCGGAAGGCGATAAAAGAAATTGTATGGCTGCTGCTAGAACAAGACCAGCGCTGGAATGAGTATCTAGTACAGCTGGAGGATTTGAAAATACAAGTGGATTTGAATAGTTCCGCATATGAAGTTCTGAGAAAGATGACGGGGAATTACGAAGTGCTGCTTGAACATATGGATCTCATTCAGCAGTTTGAAAATCATTCTAAAAGTGAAACAGCGCTGAATGACTTAGTTACCATCGTTATGAAGCATTACTCATTAAAAAATTCATAAGCCTGCTTTGTGCAGGTTTATGGAGTTTAAGCTCTCAATGGAATTCGGTAGAGATAATCGTTTATAATAAGTACATATGGTGATGAAAGGGTGATCGATATGGAAGAGAAACAAGAAATTGTACCCGTTCGTACAGAGGAAACAGCCAAATATTATTCGGAAGAAAAATTTTGGGACAAGCTTAAAAAGTTTGGCAAAAAAGCGGGAGCAAACGTTGTTTATGCCGTATTGCTTTTATACTACACGCTGCAAAAACCTGATATTCCCCCAAAAGCAAAAGCAGTCATTATAGGAGCGTTAGGTTATTTTATTCTTCCTTTAGATTTAATTCCGGACTTTGCAGCAGGAGTTGGATTTACAGATGATTTAGGAGCTCTGGGGCTTGCATTGATTCAAGTTGCCATGTACATTGATGAAGGTGTTAAACTGAAAGCAAAAGAAAAAATTAAAACGTGGTTTTCAGAAGAACACAATTTTTCCATTATTGATGCTAAAATAAAGTAACGTTATGATCGAAATGTAATTATTAAATAAAGTGAGCAAAAGAAGGTGATAGATGCATCATCTTCTTTTTAACCGTTAATATGTAGGTCTTTGTGCCTATATTAATCCGTTTTATGTAAAAAAAGCAGGAACAAAATATTTTTTTCATTAAAATTTTAATCAATGTAATTGAATAATTGCCCTACAAATGTTAAGTTAAAACATGTTCATAAATTCGTCACAGAAAGCAATATACAAATAAGTAAGATGGTTTGTAAAAACTTTGTGAAATTATGGAATTTTTTAACTGAGAGTTTCAAACTCTTAGAGATTCTTCCTCATCAATCAGAAGTAGCTTTCTTTCATCACAAGATTAAGCATCTTTCATTTGAAGGTGTTTTTTTTCAGCCTAAGTAAGCCAACAACATGATTGTATGACAAGTTTTTGCTAAGGTTGTATAGTTACTGTATTGTATGACAAGTTTTGTGTGATTTGATGTTAAATAAATGAACAGCTTCGAAGTAAATAAATGATTGCAGAAAAACAAAGTCCATGCGTTTTCATGAACCATTATACGTTACTTCATATTTGTAGAGATGTTTAGCAAAAGGGGAGATGAATGGCCTGACGTAAACAATATCCATAGAC
>NZ_JBFULJ010000566.1:0-2502 GCF_056400385.1 Priestia sp. P5_B4 | reverse complement strand
GGCTTCCTTGATTTCTTTGACTGCTTTTAGCCCTTCGTTAATTACAACTGGAGTTCCAATTTCTACAATATCGATATACTCTTGAACCTCCTGCACTACTTCTTTTGCCTCTGAAATATTTACAAGATCCAATGCTAATTGAAGTTCCATACTTACTTCACTCCTTCATTAAATGGGGTTGTCTAGCATGAATTCATTGTAAAACCGTTACTTTCAAAAAAAAAGTAGGCACTTTTAAAACATATAGTCACTAAAAATATACTATGGACGCTTCAATGCAGCGTATCATTTGTATTTATTTTAGAAAATTCCGAATAATAAGAGTGGATTTATCCTTCTCACCAAAAGATTTTAACCCATATGGCTGGAATTATTCATTTCAGGCTCTATAACGGTTTCCATATAATTTTTTCCCCACTCATCCATGGTCTCAAGGATGGGCATCAAGCTTCTCCCGTGTTCAGTCAAGGAATATTCAACTTTTGGAGGGACAACCGGATAGACTTTTCGGTGAACGATTTGATCTTCTTCCAATTCTCGCAGCTGACTTACTAACATTCGCTGAGTAATTCCCGGCATCATGGACTTTAACTCCCCAAATCGTTTCGTCCCTTCTTTTCCTAGGTGCCACATAATCAGCATTTTCCACTTGCCTCCAATAATCGTTAACGTTAATTCCTTTTCACAGTTAAACGTTTTGCTAAAAAGTCTGCTCAATCCTTTTTCCTCCCTTTTTATGCGTAATAGTATAGTTTTAGACACTATATGAAAATAAAGTGTCTACTTATAAAGGAAAATTGTACCTGCTATACTGTAATCTGTAAAGACGGTAAAAGACTATATTCACTGTAATAGACCGTTAAAATAAAGGAGGAGATCAATTGGGCAGTGTAGCTCGTTCACGTGATAATTGTCTCAAGTCTCATTCACCACAAGCGTTAGAAGTGGATTCCATGACCTTTATCTTATTTGGAGCAACAGGAGATTTAGCTAAAAGAAAAATTTTTCCTGCGTTATATAATTTATTTTTAGATAAAAAACTGCCTTCTTCCTTTTCTATTGTTGGTACGGGTAGAAGCAACTGGTCTAATGATGCCTTTCAAATATATGTAGAAGAATCAGTAAAGACTTTTTCAAGGCGCTTTAGCCAAGGTGAATCCAAGATAAAAGAATTTCTTAAGACAGTTGGCTATCATAAAATGGATGTTACCAATAGTGATGGATATGACCAGTTGCTGCAGGCTATTCAAGAAGGCGAAGCAGAATTAAATATTCCTGAAAATCGTCTTTTCTATTTATCAGTGGCTMCTGAATTTGTAGACGTTATTGCTTCAAATATAAATAGCGGCGGATTGGGATCTACAAAAGGCTGGAAACGTCTTATTATCGAAAAGCCTTTCGGACACGATTTACAATCTGCTCAAGTCTTAAATCAAAAGCTTACTGAAACGTTCAATGAAGAAGAGATTTATCGTATCGACCACTATCTAGGAAAACCAATGATTCAAAATTTGGAGGCTCTAGCATCTGCAAACCCTATTTTACAAGCACTATGGAATCATCACTACGTTGCAAATGTCCAAATTACAGCTAGTGAAACAGTTGGTGTAGAAGAAAGAGCGCCTTACTATGATCAGTCCGGTGCAATTAGGGATATGTTCCAAAACCATATGCTTCAAATGCTGATGATGACTGCCATGCAGCTGCCAAAGACACTTAACATCGCAAAAACTCGCCAACAAAAGATAAAAATTATGAAAAGCCTTCGTCCTCTACAAAAAGAGTTTATTCATTCGAACGTCATAAGAGGTCAATACGAAAAAGGAAAAATCCAAAATCGTTCCGTTATAGGATATAAAGATGAGCCCGGCATCAATGCAGCTTCCGTTAATGACACATTTATAGCAGTCCGGGTATGGATTGATCATGAGCTTTGGAAAGGAGTGCCCTTCTATCTTCGCACAGGAAAACGAATGAGTAAAAAATGCACCCGTATCGTCATTGAATTTAAACATCCTTTAAAAGATGTTTATAAAGATGAAGAAGTTATTCCTAACCTTTTGGTTGTCGAAATCAGCCCAAATGAAGGTATCTCACTGCAATTAAACAGCAAAAATCCTTTGAATGACAATAAAATCGAACCTATTTTTATCAATTTCTCAACAAATCAAAAAGAAGTACCCGAGGCTTATGAACTGCTGTTATCTGATGCTTTACAGGGAGACTCCACATTTTTTGCTCATTGGGAAGAGGTTGAATTATCTTGGAAATGGGTGCAACCTATTTTAGAAGTTTTTAATAATGAACGCTTTCCTCTTCATTTTTATCCTGCGGGTACGATGGGCCCAGYAGCWTCAAATCATTTGTTAGAAGACGACGGGTTTAAGTGGTGGTGATTACTTTTAATCTCGTTAAAAAGAGGCTGGGGTAAAAGCATTTTATTTGAAGAAAGATCCGAACGATGAAGCGAGATTCTTGATGGAGAATCCAACTCGTTCGGAT
>NZ_JBFULJ010000565.1:0-2505 GCF_056400385.1 Priestia sp. P5_B4 | reverse complement strand
CTTAATCAGTCAATCGTTACTAGGGATTTTAGTTAAAAATGTCGATTTTCCAATCTCAACGTTCACGCAAACGTTCTTAGTAGCTATTTTATTTGGAATTGGTACGGATTACTGCATTCTTTTACTTAATCGTTTCCGTGAAGAATTGGCAAACGGACATGATAAAGTAGAGGCCACGATCACGGCTTATCGTACAGCAGGAAGAACGCTATTTATCAGCGGAATTGCCGTATTTATTGGATTTGCAGCCATTGGATTTGCCAAGTTTGCCATTTTCCAGTCGGCTGTCGGGGTAGCAGTGGGCGTAGGTGTACTGCTAGTCATTTTATTTACTCTGCTTCCACTTTTTATGGTTACGCTTGGAGAAAAATTATTTTGGCCGTCTAAAAAAGTGGCTTCTCATAGCGATAATAAGCTGTGGGGCTTTTTAGGAAAAAAGGCAGTGGCGCGACCGTTCGTGTTTTTAGTCATTACAGCGATTATTACCGTGCCTTTTATTGTAACGTACGACTCAAAAGTATCGTTTGATTCTACTGCTGAAATAAGCAGTGATTATAAATCTATAAAAGGACTAAATGCTATCAGTGATGCACTGGGAGAAGGAAAAGCGTTTCCTGTCAATGTTATTATTAAAGGAGATAAAGAGTTAACAAAGGCGGATGTTATTCCTTATTTAGGAAATATAAGCAAAGCAATTGAAAAAGTGGATCACGTGGATTCTGTTATGACTATCACACAGCCTACCGGAGAAAAGATTGATGATTTATATGTTAATTCACAGTTAGGCTCTGTATCAAACGGAATCAAAGATGCTGTTAAAGGAATCGGAGATGTGCAAAAAGGATTAAGTGATGTTAAAAAAGGGCTAAATCAAATAGCTGACCAAACGGGTTCTGCTTCTAAAGAGAAGTCTGGCGGGTCGCTTGCACCTGCTGCAGATGGATTAGCTCAAATTAATCAACAGCTGCAGCTTGTCAGCACTCAGCTCTCTACAACAGGAAATGTGCAGCAAGCGGTTCCGCAGCTTGTTGCAATCAGTAAACAGCTTACTACCATTCAAACCGGTCTCCAACAAGCAAATGAGAAGCTTTCAGCTCAGCAAGGTCAAGTTGGAACGTTATCAGACAGTATCAATGAGTTAGCAAAAGGCGTTAACAGTGCGAATGACGGACTGACTAAGATCTCAGATGGCTTAACAAAAGCAACAGATATGCTTGATAACATGAGTGACAGCTCAACAGTTAGAGATACGGGTATTTACCTTCCAGCAGAAGTGATGAAAGATAAAGGGTTTAAACAATCCATCGATAACTATTCTTTTGCAGATGGAAAAGGAGTTAAGCTCAGTGTAGTGCTCGATCAAAATCCATATTCTGAAGAAGCCATTTCAACCGTAAAAAATATTGAAAAAGCGGTGGCAAGCGAAGTCGTTGATACGCCGTTTGAGCATACAGAAATTGTGTACGGAGGGGTATCGAGCTCAAATGCGGATTTAAAAGATTTATCTACAACGGATCTTTCACGCACAATGGTTATTATGATGATTGGATTGTTTATTGTGCTGACCATTTTATTCCGGTCAATGATCATGCCTGTATACATGATTGCTTCACTGCTGCTTACGTATTATACAGCAATGGGAATCTCAGAGCTTCTATTCGTGGATATAATGGGGAATGACGGAATCAGCTGGGCCGTGCCATTCTTTAGTTTTGTTATTTTAGTTGCCCTTGGAATTGACTATTCTATTTTCTTGTTAGACCGTTTTAACGAAGAAGTAAAAAGCGGCGTAGCAGAAGGGATGGTTACGTCTATGAGTAAGATGGGATCGGTTATTATTACTGCTGCTATTATCTTAGCCGGAACGTTTGGGGCTATGATGCCATCAGGTGTATTAACACTTGTTCATGTAGCAACGGTTGTTATTATTGGTCTTTTACTTTATGGCCTTGTCATTCTTCCGCTTCTTATGCCAGCGATTGTCGTAACGCTTGGAGAAGGAAACTGGTGGCCGTTTCTTCGAAAAAAAGAAAAATACAAAATAGAAGAATAATTTGTATATGATAGCTATATCAAAAATTAGATATCTGTTAGGAAATA
The DNA here is from genome assembly GCF_056400385.1 of Priestia sp. P5_B4. Lineage (NCBI taxonomy): Bacteria > Bacillati > Bacillota > Bacilli > Caryophanales > Bacillaceae > Priestia > Priestia sp. P5_B4. The sequence continues at coordinate 405 of NZ_JBFULJ010000565.1, read as the reverse complement.
GTGATACGCCTGTATAGCATTAAACATTATATAGGGTAAAAATGAAGGATAGATGAGCGTTATAAGACTGCTCTATCTATCCTTTTTGTATTATTGGAAAACGTGAGTATAGTTTAAAAGCACAATCAAGCAGGTGCTGTTATAAATACACTTAGTCGAATAAAAGACTTCTCATCAGGAAAACCTATAGTCAAAAACATGAGGGAGGTTTTTTTATGAAATTTGTAAATTTCTTAGCTAATCAGCGAGACAAACGACGGGAACAAATGCGCGAAGCAGGAACATGTCCAGATTGCTTAGGGAAACGATTCCACCATATTGGACTTTATTTTGTGCATGTTTATGAGTGTCCAAGCTGTCAAGGCAAAGAAGATATGTAATAAAATCTTCAGAAATAAGGCAAAG
>NZ_JBFULJ010000564.1:0-2505 GCF_056400385.1 Priestia sp. P5_B4 | reverse complement strand
ACTATGAGCTAAATAATCAAAGTGTTTAATGCCGTTTAAAAAATAAAATAAAGGGAATTTTCAACAGTGAATAATTGTTATTATGTCATGAAATTCATCCATATAATCAATACTAATAGGTAAAGAAAATATTGAAAAGGAGTTCTAACTATGAGCTATCGTATCGAAAGAGATTCAATTGGAGAAATCAAAGTGGCAGAAGATAAACTATGGGGAGCGCAAACGCAAAGAAGTAAAGAAAATTTCCCAATAGGAATTGAAAAAATGCCGATTGAAGTAATACGCGCTTTTGCGGTTTTGAAGAAAAGTGCGGCTATTAGTAATCATAAACTAGGCAAACTATCAGCAGGGAAATCGGAAGCCATCGTACAAGCTGCTAACGAAATTATTGAAGGGAAATGGAATGAACATTTTCCTTTAGTAGTATGGCAGACAGGAAGCGGAACGCAATCAAACATGAATGTAAATGAAGTGATTTCCCACCGAGGAAACCAGCTAATAAATGGCAACGAAACGCTTCATCCGAATGATGATGTGAATATGTCACAAAGCTCTAACGATACTTTTCCTACAGCTCTTCATATTGCAGCTGTACTAGAAGTGGAAGATCAATTATTGCCTGCTCTAAAAACATTAAAAGAAACGTTCGCTGCGAAGCAAGAGCAGTTTAAAGATATTATTAAAATAGGCAGAACCCATTTACAAGATGCTACACCGCTAACACTAGGACAAGAAATTAGCGGATGGCATCATATGCTTGAAAAGAATGAAGAAATGATTAAAYAAAGCGTAGAGTATATGAAGGAGCTAGCTATTGGCGGTACAGCTGTTGGGACGGGGATAAATGCACATCCTGACTTCGGCGATGAAGTAGCGAAAGAAATCAGCAGCACGCTTGGAAAAACATTTGTCTCAGCACCTAATAAATTTCATGCATTAACAAGTCACGATCAAGTGGTTTATGCCCACGGTGCACTCAAAGCATTAGCAGCTGACTTAATGAAAATCGCCAATGACGTGCGCTGGCTGGCAAGCGGTCCTCGGAGCGGGCTAGGCGAAATTACGATTCCTGCTAACGAACCAGGAAGTTCTATTATGCCTGGAAAAGTAAATCCAACTCAAAGTGAAGCTCTAACAATGGTTTCTGCACAAGTGCTTGGGAATGACGTGACGATTGGCATTGCGGCTAGTCAAGGAAACTTTGAATTAAATGTATTTAAGCCGGTTATTATTTATAATTTTTTACAATCAGTTAGATTGCTGACAGATTCCATGCAGGCTTTTAACGATAAATGCGCAGTAGGAATTGAACCCAACAAAGAAAAGATTCAGCATAATCTAGAAAATTCTCTTATGCTTGTAACAGCATTAAATCCGCACATAGGTTATGAAAATGCGGCTAAAATCGCCAAACTGGCTCATCAAGAAGGAACGACATTAAAAGAAGCAGCGGTCAAAACAGGCCTTCTGACAGAAGAACAATTTGAACAATGGGTAAATCCCGCTAATATGATTCATCCATCAAAATAAAAAAAGAAGCCAAGCAGCTCAGAATGCTTGGTTTCTTTTTAATAAATATTAATAAAATAAACATTGTTCTAAATAAACACATAAAAAGAAATTGCGGATTAAAAGAATTTTTACACTGCCTTATACTAGATTCAAGTACATACGATTAGGGTATTTACATTTCTATAAAGGAGGGATTCAAGTGACGTACGAAGTGAAGTTTTATTTTGGAAATGAAAAATCAATCGGTACATTGGTTGAATCAGAAAATGTAAAAGAGCTTGAGGAATCTATTATTCATACGCAAGGATGGTATCGTTATTATGACAAAAAACATGAAGCTTATTTAGCTATTCAAATGAGCAATGTTTTACACATCGTTATAAAAGAATACCGGGATCCGGAAAAAACAGGGGTTTTGAAAAATTCGTCGTATACATAAGGAAGCTAGCAAAAGAGGTGAAAACTATGCAAAGGCGACATTCAAATAATCCTATTATTCTCGACGTTTCTCATCATCAAGGAATCATTAATTGGAAAGAAATAAAAAACACCTCAGTAAAAGGGGTGTATATAAAGTTAACAGAAGGCGGAACTTTTGTAGACCCTAGATCCTATGAAAATTATATAGGTGCCAAAGATGCGGGCTTGAGAGTAGGGTTTTATCATTATGCTCACTGTACAAATAGCCCGGAGAAAGAAGCTGCTTTTTTTATTGCTCAGCTTGGACAAATGAAACTAGACCTTCCGCCGTGTTTGGATCTAGAAGAAGATAAAAAAAAATCTAAAGAATTTGTTTCTGACTTTGCCGTAAGCTGGCTCGAGCATGTTCACAAAACAACAGGAATTAAGCCTATCGTATRTACGAATTATCATTTTGCTAAAACTTTTTTCACAAACGAAATAAGTAAGTATCCTTTGTGGGTAGCAAGATATAGTGCGGCCAACAGACAAGGCGGTATGCAGCACCCTGGTGAGCTAAGTCAGTGGCAGCGA
>NZ_JBFULJ010000563.1:0-2511 GCF_056400385.1 Priestia sp. P5_B4 | reverse complement strand
CTTTTTAAGTTGTATAGAGTATACATATGTCGCTTAGATAAAATGAGGAAGGAATTGATATAAAAAATCACCCACCGAGCAAAATACCTGACGGGTAATTTTTATGAAAAATGATCTGTTAATCAAAGTGTTAAAATGGTTCGTTATCTGCTTCGCTTTATTCTCGCTAATTCTAATGTTTTGATTATAAAAACGACACGCCAGTAAGCTGTTCGCTCAATGTCCAGAGCCTTTTAGCCTCCTCTTTGTCTGCTGCCCATGGACAGACGCCCGGAGTACCCGGTTTGCCGCCATCTGGTGGCGCTAGAGGCGCGATGTCAATGTTTTGACAGTATACCCCGCCTTAATCCCATCTAACTGGCTACTAACAGCGCTCCAAACGATTGTAGCGGCACCTTCTTGTGGTGTTTTGCGTTCGTCAGTTAATTCTGCGTATGTCATTTCCCCATCGATCTTGACAGCACCAGATGCACTGATTTCTTCGGCAGACATGTGTCTGGATAGGTCTGTCAATATAGTGCCGGGGTGCACCGAATATGCTCTAGTATTATGCTCTTTTTCTTTATACATTTTACTCTTTCTTGACAAGCTGAACAGACTTTTATCGGTCTGTTTTTTTCTTTTTATGAACAAAGAGTTTAAAGTCAAAGCAAATTGGGGAGGTTATTAGGTGAATTGGACTAAAATTACAAATGACTACATATTAATATTTATTTAGAAAAATGAGGGGGTTCAACCAATGAAGACAAAAATAGATTGGATAGGAAAAATGGCATTTTCGACTACAACACCATCCGGGCATGAAATCAAAATGGATGCTGCCGAAGAAGTAGGAGGAACGAATAGTGGGGCAAGACCGACTGAATTACTCCTTAATGCGGTTGCGGGCTGCACGGGAATTGATATTATCTCTATTTTGACAAAAATGCGGTTGAATCCTACTAAATTCTACATAGATGTGCAAGGGCAGCGAGCAGACGACCATCCGAAAAAGTTTACAGAAATCCATATTCATTATGCATTAGAAGGAGATCTTCCTGAAGAGAAGGTCATTCGTGCCATCCAGCTTTCCATGGATAAATATTGTTCAGTATCCCATTCATTAAGCTCCTCCATCCATGCGAGTTATTCGATTAATGACGGAGAAATAAAAGGCATTTAAATGATTTGAAAAGGAAAATGACGTTCACATAGAAACCCAATCTATTCACAAAAAAAATCAAAATTATGTAAAGGTGCCTTCTTGAGAATGTCATAAATCTATTTTCTTTCCCTTGCAATACATTCTCTTATATATAGTTATTTTCCTTCAACCACTACCCTGCATTCATTTAACAAATAAAAACTATACATTTTTACATTAGAAAAAATATTCTTGTTTATTTAAAGAGCTTTTTTGTTCCTGTAAGAGTGATTATGTTAACTAACTTTGTATATTCTATACAACATAAAAACAGAAAAAACTACCTTGGAGTTGAGAAGGTAGTTTTTTCTGAAGTAACTAAAGAAAATAGGTTGTGGATGCCTAGTCGGAGGGCATCTTGAGTAGTTTGCTCGAATAATAATAACTTATTCATTTTTAAGTACTTTTGTTAGAAGTACTATCTGATTATGCAACTCGTTCTTAGTAGGTAAATGTCTACAGTTATCATAATCTGCAATTAGACATTTAACCTCCCTATAGAATAGGAAATGTTCATAGTTATCGAGCATATTTTCTCCTCCTGATGCTATCCCTATCTTTTATATGTACCCCTTCAACACTTTCTTCTAACACATGATTTCCGATAAATGACATTATGGTAAATAAAAGCTGATATAGGCTGTTTTTTTTTCGGGAAATTAAAAAAAGAATAAATTAGAAAGATAAATGACATAATCAAGATAAATACATATAATTAGGAGGCTTTAATGGTTAAGCATAATGTAAGATTATCAAGTCCTGAAATTGGTGGTTTATGGGGAGTTTATATACAAGAAACAATGTCTACTTGTTTGTTGAAATATTTTCTTCATCACCTACAAGACAACGAAATAAAGCCTATTTTACAAAAATCTTTACTTATCTCTCAATCACATCTAAAGCAAATTAAGGATATTTTTTCTGAGGAGAATATCCCTTTACCAGATGGGTTTACGGACAAAGATATTAATTTGTCAGCGCCGCCCCTTTTTTATGACCTTTTTGCTCTGAGTTTTGTCTACTCAATGAGTCGCATGTCAATGGTTAACCTAGGGTTTGCTACTTCTACTGTTGCTCGGGCAGATGTTCTTGATTTCTTCACTCAGGCTTTGAATCAAGCTACAGAGCTCTATGCAGAATCCACTACTCTAATGTTATCTAAAGGAATTTACGATCGACCACCTATGATTACCTATCCTGAGAAAGTTGAATATATAAAAAAACAATCTTATATAGTAGCAGCCATAGGAAAAAAAAGACCTTTAAATGCTGTTGAACTTACTGAAATGTTCTTCAATATTGAGCGTAACTATTTCTCGGTACTACTC
>NZ_JBFULJ010000562.1:0-2514 GCF_056400385.1 Priestia sp. P5_B4 | reverse complement strand
GAATAAAAGGAATCAAAACTATGAATAAAAGTCGTAGTTTATTTAAAAATTCATCTTCAATTATTTTTTTTCTATAATTTTATTTCGAGTAAAAGCTATAAAATACACTTCCTTCCTTTTTCCTTATACAAGCCAATTTTTTCTGTCACATCCCGCTTTCTTCCTTTATTTTCTTTTCTTTTATAAGTTTTTCCGAACATATAGATGGGTATTTGAATGTTATGACACAGAAAAAGAGGCGATCTTATGCTACATTTCATAACAGACTTACTGAAACAATTTGGAATTTGGGGACTTTTAAGCGGACTGGCCATTGAGGCTTCCTCCCTGCCGTTTCCCGGTTCTCTTCTCACCCTTACCTACGGATACTTATTAAACATGCACATAGTGAAATTGTTATTAATCGCTCTTGCAGGAAGCGCCGTTTATACAGCTTTTAGTTTTATACCGTATGGGATAGGCTATAAATTAGAGGATAAGGTAAAGAAAAAATTATCAAAAAAGAAAAAAGCATTTGAGAAATCACAAAAATGGTTTAAAAAATGCGGATTATGGAGTATTGCGATTGCTCGTCCTTTAGGGCTCGGAAACTACATTTCCTATCTTTCAGGGTTATCTAAAGTGAAACCTATGCCGTTTGCTCTGCTCACATTTCTTGGTATCTTTCCTTTGAATATTGCCATGCTTTGGTTAGGGCAAATCGGAAACTTTAAGTCCATTCAATCTTTTATTTCAGATGCACAAACCTATATTTTAATTGCAGCGGTAGTGGCTGTATGCGGATTTTTAATTTATAAGTTCTATTTTAAAAAAAGCAGCTGCAGCGAACAGTCTAGTTCAACGTAAGAGTATAAAAAAAGACCCTTCGGGGTCTTTTTTTATCAAATAGAAATAACGCCTAAAATTAATGCAGCTATTGTCATCACTGCCGTAGTTCCTAGCGCCCACTTAATTAAAAAGCGTTGCAAATCACTAAATTCAATTCCTACCATTCCAATTAATAAGTGAGCTGCTGCTACCAAGGGACTTATCACGTGAACAGGTTGTCCTAAGATAGCAGCTCTTCCAATTTCAGCTGCGCTAATGCCATAACTTTCGGCAGCTTGAGCAATAATTGGCAATACGCCAAAATAAAAGGCATTATTAGACATAAAAAATGTAAAAGGAGCACTTAAAAATGCTACTGCAACTGGCAAAAAAGGACCCATTGCATCTGGGATTATTCCTACAAGTGTATTTGCCATAGCATCAATCATCTTTGTTCCAGACATAATTCCTGTAAAAATACCTGCTGCAATAACAATTGAAACGACGGCTACCGCATTATTTGCATGAGATGAAATTCGCTGCTGTTGATCTTTGATGTTTGGATAATTTATTAATAATGCAATAGCAAACGCTACCATGAACAAAAGCATTAGCGACATAAAGTCCATAATTAAGCACACCATAAGACTAACGGTAAGGAGAAAATTAAACCATACTAACTTAGGACGTCGATAGTCTAAATGTTGCGCTGTTCCCTCTAATTCATCTGCATGTGCGATTTCATTTGCAGAATGTTTAATATTGATAACTCCTAACCTTTTTCTTTCCCTTCTTCCAAGGACAACAGAAACAAATAGCACCCATAGAAGTCCAAAACCCATTACAGGTATTAAAGGCAAAAATAACTGAGACGAATCTAAATTTAATGAACTCATAGCCATAGCAGAAGCACCTCCCCACGGAGTCATATTCATAACTCCCATAGATAGCATCGCAACTCCTGCTAAGATAAGCAGATTCATTTCTAGGCGTTTATATAATGGAAGCAAAGAAGAGACCGTTATCATATAGGTAGTAGTTCCATCGCCATCTAAAGCAACCATCATTGAAAGCACAGCAGTTCCGACGACGATTTTTAGAGGATCTCCTTTTACAATCTTTAAAATGAAGGAAACGAGAKGGTCAAATAATCCTGAATCAATCATTAATCCAAAATATAAAATAGCAAATAAAATCATAATAGCTGTAGGAGCAATATCTTTTACACCCTCTAGCATCATAGGTCCCATTCCGCTAGCAAAACCGCCTATTAAACCAAATATAATTGGAATAATGATAAGAGCAACCATTGGGGTAAGTCGCTTTGACATAATTAAATACATGAATACTGCAACCATTAAAAATCCTAATAAAGAAAGCATCGATATTCTTCCTCCTTCTTGATAACGTTTTCATTTTTGTTTGCTACACGTTATTAAAAAGGTATCACTTGTTAAAGCAGGTTCATAGATAACCACCATAAGTTTAATATCTTTTATAAAAGTAATTCTTTTCATTTTTTTCATGCATCATTTCTACATAAAAACGAGATAGCGGTTCTTTGTCCGCTATCTCGTTTTTATGCAAAATTAGTTACTCGGTATTTTCGCTCAGGCCTCCCTACACTTCCATACACTATTTCCACCTGCATTTCTTTACAAGATACTAAATACTCTAAATACCTTCTCATTGTTGAATAACTGATAC
>NZ_JBFULJ010000561.1:0-2522 GCF_056400385.1 Priestia sp. P5_B4 | reverse complement strand
GGCTAAAGCCTATATAAAGAATATATAGGCTTCATTACTGTCGATAACTTTGTTATATCATTTTGTCAAATTCAATTTTTCACACCCACATGTTCAATTATTCGCTTCATTGCCTGAATCTGTCCCATATGAGTTGCTTCATGCATCAGTGTAACACCCGCCAGCTCTCCAAAGGTTTTACATCCTAGAAATGGCTTTTCTAAGGTATTGTTTAGCTGTTCGGCAGGAATTTGCTGAATACGAGCCAATTGATCCTTTAGCTGTATCATAAGCTCATCCATAGTAGGTACGTCCCCCGTCCAATCTGCTGGTTTCGTACCATTTCCGAACAATTCCATATAGTTTGCTGGAAGATGGGTTGTTGCATGAGGAAAACCAAACATAGTTTGTTCAGTAACTGTCAAAACGTGACCTGTATGCCAATGAATTGTGTTGTTAAAACCATCTGGCTGCACATCAGTTTGATCCTCTGAAACAGCTCCTATGATTTTGAGGAAGTACTCTCTTCCGATTTCAAATTGCTTGAATACAAGTTTGTTCATCTCTTTCTCCCCTTTCACTGGTACAATCATCCATATTATACCACCTATAGGGAGAGAAGAATATAATTAAGGCACCTCTAGTGTTTCAAAATATTTGTACCCAGCTAACATAACTTTGTATTCTTGTCGTTTATACTTTATTAATGGATTGCCTTTTTCTAATTCTAAAAGAGTAAATTCTCCTTCTTTTTTTACTTCTTATCATATACCAATCTATCTTCTACTTCCCTTTTAATAAATTATTATATTCGTTATAATCAAACAAAAAATCTATAAGTATTTAATGTTAAAGACCCTTCAATGAGATAATCTCCATCAAAAATACAAATTAAACTCATTATACATAAAGAAGTAAATATATAAACTCAGTTATAAAAAATATAGTTTTACTATTTACTCTACCTGACGACAAATATGAAGTTTTTCTACATTGTATGTAAATGCTAAAAGTGTTATAGATAAAGTACTTTACTATTTACTTAACGTTATAGAACTTTCATATATTTTTCTCTTTATAATCTATATATTTACTCTAACGTTTTCCTTGTCTAATATAATCTTCAAACGTAGCTTTTTTGACTACAATATAACTACTACATTCATCTTCGGTCTGTTTTGCGATAGACTCTTCGTTAATGTGGAATGTAACCAATTCATCATTTGTAAATTCGTAACTGGATATTTCTTTCCTTTTTACATGTCTACATGATTCAGTTACATAATATAACTTACCTAACTTTATAAAAAAGTATCGATATTCTGTGTTAGGCAACTCAATCCCCCCCTTTTACTCAAGGTTAGTAGTAATATAACTTCCAATACCTATTTTACTATATTTCAAGATGTTTATTAGGGCCTAGACCATGGATTATGCTAAGTAAATTGTAAGGTATTTCATGAAAATAATTAGTTTAACTATTTACTCTTTCTAAAGAAAAATGGATTTTTTTCCTGAATCCAGTTATAAATGGTATCAAGTTCAATTTGAAGGGACTTTGCTAGTTTATACGAAGTACTATTTCCTGTATGGGCTCTCCCTCCATATAAATCTAAGCAATTTACTCTATACTTTAACGTTTATATACTTTTTTGTATTAAAGCCTCTTATTTTGAATGATAGAAATAGAATTGAATATAACAAAGAGCAATAAATAAAAAAAGAAAATTCAAACATTTTATAAGAAACCGGTTGACATATGAAACCGGTTGACATAAAATTCTGATTGAAAGCGCTTTTATATTTGTAAAAAAGATAAATGAGGGGAACGTGAAATGTATGAAAAAATGGCTATTAGTAAGTATAGCTTTATTACTGATTTTTGCTGCAGTAGGATGTAGTAAAAATCAAAGTGTAAACAGTGATGGAAAAAAGACAATCACAATGTGGGTACATGTATCTGATGATAATGAAGAAGGAAAAGTTTATAAAAAACGAGTAGATGCTTTTAACAAGAAATATGCATCTAAAAATGTTAAAGCTAAAATTGAATTTATTCCACGTAGTGGGAACGGTGGAGGGTATGAAGATAAAGTAAACGCAGCATTGACAACGGATACATTACCAGATGTTATTACGTTGGATGGTCCAAATACAGCTGCTTATGCAAAATCTGGCATCATTGCTCCACTAGATGATTACGTGAAAGATCAAGATGATTTACTACCGAGTATCAAGCAACAAGGTACATATAAAGACAAATTGTATGCAATTGGTGCGAGTGAATCATCCGTGGGAATTTACTACAATAAAAAAATGCTACAAGAGGCAGGCATTGATTTAAATACGTTACCGACAGTTGATAATCCTTGGACATGGGATCAATTTATGGCTCTTTGTAAAACGTTAAAAGAAAAATATAATAAACCGGCTATTGATATGCAATTACAATCAAAAGATGAAATGTTAACGTATGCACTAACACCATTTGTATGGTCTGCAGGGGGAGAAGTTCTCTCAAAAGATGGTACGAAAGCAGAAGG
>NZ_JBFULJ010000560.1:0-2524 GCF_056400385.1 Priestia sp. P5_B4 | reverse complement strand
GGGAGATGCCCGGCAGCGCTATTGATGCACACCTTGCTGATTATATTCTTTCTCCTGCTGATATGCCTGACCTTGTGCAAACCCATGTCAGCCAAACTGAATTTACATATAATGAAGAAACGCTGCAATGCATTTATTCATTAATAAAGAAGAAAACAGGCATCGACTTCTCTATGTACAAAAAAAACACGGTGCTGCGACGACTTGAAAAGAGAATGGCTTTACTCGATCCGCCCTCTCAAACGATGGAAGAATACCGGGACTATCTATGTAAAGAAGCCGAAGAAATCGTCGAACTGCAGCGAGACTTGCTGATTGGAGTGACACAATTTCTTAGAGATAAAGAAGCATTCTCTATTATTGAAGAACAAGTCATCCCACAATTAGTTGAAAGAAAGATTCATAGTCAAGAAGATGAAATCCGCATCTGGGTAGCAGGTTGTTCTACTGGTCAAGAAGCATATACATTAGCTATTTTGCTTCATGACCATTTATCAACAATCAACCGTTATTTCGATGTCCGAATCTTTGCTACGGACATCGATCGTCATGCAATCAAAAGAGCTAGTCAAGGTATTTATGAAGAAGCGGAAGTTCATTCCTTCTCAGCAGTTCAGATTAATGAATATTTTGAGCAAACAAAACACGGGAGTTATCAAGTTAAAAAAACAATTCGCAAAATGATTGTTTTTGCCCCCCATAATATAGGAAAAGACTCGCCTTTTGTAAACGTTGATTTAATTAGCTGTCGAAATATGATGATTTACTTCCAAGCTGAACTGCAGCAGCGCATTCTGTCTCTTTTTCATTTCTCTTTGACAGAAGAAGGCGTACTTTTTTTAGRCCCTAGTGAAACAACGGGAAATTTGTCTGATTTGTTCCGCCCTATCAACAGTAAGTGGAAAATATTTAAGCGTTCCGGACAGCCCAGCCGACAAATTACGGGAGCTTTTAACCTTTCAAAATCCAACTCGCATGAAGGTGATTTTTCTAGCGTGCCGCTGCCAAGTCAGCTTTATAAGCCTCTTCCTTCGCTTAAATTAGATGAGATGTATCAGTCAATGATTGATCACTTTATGAGCCCTTGCCTTGTATTAAATGAATACAACGAAGTGATATTTTGTTCAAAAGAAGCGACTCAGCTTATTAACGTTCCTGTAGGGAAAATTAATTATACAATTTTCAAAATGGTTCCAGTTCACGTCTCTTTAGCCATTGGAGCAGCTATTAAACGCGTAAAAGAGCAAGGTATGAGCGTATGCTGTCAGCACATTGAATTTGTCATAAACAACGTGCAGCGCCGTTTTAATATTACGATATCTGCCCTTCCAACAAATCACTCTCTTTACTTACTTATGTTTGATGAACAGACAGATGGTGCCATTATTGATAAGGAAAAGCCCATGTTTCTTAATCAAACCAGCTCGATTAGTGAGCTTGTAGTAGATTTAGAGCAAGAGCTTCATTACACGCAGCAGCATTTGCAAACGACGATTGAAGAGCTAGAAACAGCAAATGAGGAGCTAAAGTCCACGAACGAAGAACTGATTGCTTCCAACGAAGAGCTGCAGTCCACAAATGAAGAACTGCAGTCTGTTAATGAAGAATTAATTAGTGTTAACAATCAGTACGAGCGGAAGATTGAAGAATTAACGGACTTAAATAACGATATTGATAATTTATTAATCAGTACAACTATTGCTACTATCTTTTTAGACGARCAGCTGAATATTAAATTATTTACGCCGGAAACGAAAACAGTCATCAACGTTCTTCATCAAGATATCGGAAGACCTTTCTTTCATATTTCGCATAACTTTAGATACGACCATCTAATCGAGGATGCCATGCACGTTTTAAGAACAAATAACACCCTTCAAAAAGAAATTCAAAGCTACGATAACCAATGGTACAGCATGAAAATGATGCCTTATCGTACAAATGAGAATTTAATTAACGGTGTAGTTATTACGTTTATCAATATTACAGAAATTAAACGGTCAAATGAAGAATTGGCTATTACATCGTTTGCAGTTGCTCACAGTCCTACGGGCATTTTTATTACCGATCATCAAGGTAAAATTAAGTACATTAATCAAAAGTTCATGGAACAAAAGCATGCGCCGCAGGAAGTATTTGGGTTACACCTCTATGACTTATATACAAAAAAGCTGGGGGTTAAAAGATTCCCTAAAATTTGGAACGAAGTATACAGAGGAGAAAAATGGAACGGAGAAATTTCCTACGTTCAAGAAGACGGAGAAACCGTTTGGGAACAGTTAGCCTTAATGCCTGTTAAAAATGATCAGGATGAAATCATCCATTACATTGGGTTAAGCGAAGACATTTCACAGCGCAAACAGTCGGAAATGATGCTCAAAAATTCAGAGATGCTGTCAGCACTTGGACACATTAAGGCTAACTGTTCCCAAACGGTTTCTCCGTCTTCTTGAACGTAGGAAATTTCTCCGTTCCATTTTTCTCCTCTGTATACTTCGTTCCAAATTTTAGGGAATCTTTTAAC
>NZ_JBFULJ010000559.1:0-2526 GCF_056400385.1 Priestia sp. P5_B4 | reverse complement strand
GCTACACCTGCATTCTCAGTTGTTTTAGATGTTTCTTCATATTTGGATATATCACCTTTCTCAAGGTTCCCCATATCTATACCAGTACCTGGATGGAATAAATTTGCGGCCAATAAGCCCACTGCTAAAAAGTTAGGAAGACTAGGTGGAAAAACCATTCTTTATTTTGAAATTGTTACTACAATTGCATTAGCAGTGGGCTTATTGGCCGCAAATTTATTCCATCCAGGTACTGGTATAGATATGGGGAACCTTGAGAAAGGTGATATATCCAAATATGAAGAAACATCTAAAACAACTGAGAATGCAGGTGTAGCAGCTCAAATCGTTCATATCATCCCAACTAATATATTCCAATCATTGACTGAAGGAAATTTATTAGCGATTATCTTTTTCTCAGTCTTATTTGGTCTAGGAGTTGCAGCAATTGGAGAAAAAGGCAAACCAGTTTTAAACTTTTTTGAAGGTGTACTAGAATCCATGTTTTGGATGACAAACTTAGTTATGAAATTTGCTCCATTTGGCGTATTTGCTTTAATTGGTTTGAATGTGGCGAAGTTTGGAATTGGTTCATTAATCCCTTTAGGAAAGTTAGTACTCGTTATATATCTGACCATGATTTTCTTTGTTTTTGTAGTATTAGGTATTATTGCAAAAATGGCTGGAACTAATGTTTTAGTCCTTATAAAAATTTTAAAAGATGAGTTGATTTTAGCGTTTACAACCGCAAGCTCTGAAGCAGTATTGCCAAGGTTAATGACTAAAATGGAGAACTTTGGTTGTCCGAAAGCTGTCACATCATTTGTTATTCCGACAGGGTATACCTTTAACCTTGATGGATCATCCATTTACCAAGCCATTGCTGCCCTTTTTATTGCACAAATGTATGGCATTCATTTATCTTTCATAGAACAAATTACACTTTTACTTGTGTTGATGTTGACTTCTAAGGGAATGGCAGGAGTTGCAGGAGCATCATTTGTTGTTGTATTAACAACATTGGGCTCAATGGGATTACCTTTAGAAGGTATGGCATTCATTGCTGGCATTGATCGCATCTTAGATATGCTTCGTACATCTGTCAACGTAGTAGGTAACGCATTAGCTGCTATTGTGATGTCTAAGTGGGAAGGCGGATTCGATAAAGAAAAAGCAAAACATTATACAGATTCTATTAAAAAATCAGATGTAGCTTAAAATAATTTATTTGTTTATAAAGAAGGAGATCAATATTATGACAGATATGGGAACGATTGAAAAACAAGATGTAAGAATTGAAAAAGATTTCTTAGGAACGAAAGAAGTGCCTGTCAGCGCTTATTATGGAATTCAAACATTACGTGCAGTTGAAAATTTCCCAATAACAGGTTACCAGATTCACCCGGAACTCATTAAAGCATTAGGAATTGTTAAAAAAGCTGCTGCTCTTGCTAATATGGAAACAAAAAGGTTATATGATGGGTTGGGTAATTCAATTATTGAAGCAGCAGACGAGGTTATTGAAGGGAAAAGAAATAATCAATTTATTGTTGATCCAATACAGGGTGGTGCGGGGACCTCAATGAACATGAATGCAAATGAGGTTATTGCAAATAGAGCTTTAGAGTTACTTGGTCATAAGAAAGGTTCTTATTCCGATTTAAGCCCTAATAGTCATGTAAACATGTCACAGTCAACAAATGACGTATTCCCAACTGCTATCCATATTGCAACGCTTAATCTGTTAAATAAGTTACTGAAAACAATGAATTATATGCACAGTGTATTTCAGAAAAAGGCAGAACAATTTGATTCTATTATAAAGATGGGACGTACTCACCTACAGGATGCGGTTCCAATCCGTCTTGGTCAAGAATTTGAATCATATAGTCGTGTTCTTGAGCGCGATATGAAACGTATTAAGCAATCCTATGGACATTTATATGAGGTTAATATGGGAGCAACTGCAGTTGGAACGGGTTTAAATGCAGATCCACGTTATATCGAAAATGTTGTAAGATATCTAGCAAATATCAGTGGTTTACCACTTAAGAAAGCCAATCATCTTGTAGACGCGACTCAAAATACAGATGCTTATACAGAAGTCTCTGCTAGCTTAAAAGTTTGCATGATTAATATGTCTAAAATTGCGAATGATATCCGATTAATGGCATCTGGTCCTCGTGCAGGATTAGCTGAACTTATATTACCAGCTCGTCAACCTGGTTCATCTATTATGCCTGGAAAGGTCAATCCTGTCATGCCTGAAATGATTAATCAAGTAGCTTTTCAAGTTATAGGTAATGATCATACAATTTGCCTGGCATCGGAAGCAGGTCAACTTGAACTAAATGTGATGGAGCCTGTTCTTGTGTTTAACTTGCTTCAGTCGATCAGTATTATGAATAACGCATTCCAAGTCTTCACAGACCATTGCCTAARAGGCATTGAAGCAAATGAGGGACGTTTAAAAGAGTATGTAGAAAAAAGTGTAGGGATTATTACAGCCGTAAATCCACATATCGGATATGAAGTAGCAGCACGAAT
>NZ_JBFULJ010000558.1:0-2528 GCF_056400385.1 Priestia sp. P5_B4 | reverse complement strand
GATAAGCTCCTTTGCCTGGTAAATTGATGTATTRCTATGAAATAAGCTTCGATAAAAAGGAATAAAAGAACGTAACATATACTACTAAATGAAATGCAGAGYGGCAGTGACTTTTATCACACCACAACCTAGTATTTCATCTTTTTACCAAAAAAGATAGGGTGTTTTACCGTCGCTGCTTATAAAAACTTTTATTCTTTCTGCTTGACCTAGAGTTAACTCTATGGTTTATCTTGTAGTAGTATCATTTCAAGGAGGGGCTTTATATGAAGTATCATACAATTGCTAATACTGACTTACACGTATCAAATTTGATTATGGGAAATATGCGTTTAACWGAGCTTTCTTTACAAGAAGCAGAGAAGCTAATCCGCACAGCGATGGAAGAAGAAATTAACTTTTTTGACCATGCTGATATTTACGGTCCTGATTATGTGGGACAATGCGAAGAGTATTTTGCAAACGCTATACAAATGAATTCAAGTCTTCGTGAGAAAATGGTGATTCAAAGTAAATGCGGCATTAACGCAGCGAAAAATTACTATGACTTTTCAAAGAAGCATATCATAGACTCTGTTAACGGCAGCTTAGAGCGCTTAAAAACAGATTACTTAGATCTTTTATTACTTCATCGCCCAGATCCGCTAATGGATCCTGAAGAAGTAGCAGAAGCGTTTAATGAGCTTCAAAGCAGCGGAAAGGTACGTCATTTCGGTGTGTCGAACCACAACCCAGCGCAAATTCAGCTGCTTGAAAAATATATCAACCAAAAGCTTGTCGTAAACCAAGTGCAGTTCAGCATTGCACATACGCCAATTATAGACTCTGGTATTTCTTTAAATATGGGCATCGACCAAGCTGTGAACCGCGACAGCAGCGTGCTTGAATATTGCCGTTTAAATGATATAACCCTTCAAGCGTGGTCGCCATTTCAAAACGGATTTTTCGAAGGACCTTTCTTAGGCGACAAAGAGAAATTTGGAAAGCTAAACGAAGTGATTGATCGCATCGCAAGTAAGTATAGCGTGACGAATACAGCGATTGCCGTTGCGTGGATCACAACTCATCCTGCAAATATTCAAGTGGTGCTTGGTACTACAAATATTCAGCGTATGAAAGATGCAAGTAAAGGTTCAGAAATCAAGTTAACGCGCGAAGAGTGGTACGATATTTATAAAGCCGCTGGCAACATGGTGCCTTAAGCGCTGCAGTTCTTAAAATAAAGCAGGTAACTCCGTTCGAATATGGAACGGAGTTACCTGCGTTTTACGATAAGTAACTACTGGTTAAGCTAGAAAAAGATTTAGCAGCAGCTCAATTATTTTTGTGACGCCAAGACCTAACAAAAAGGCAATAAAACCGCCAATTACAATGGTAAGCATCATGTGAGCAGTATTCATCGTATTCATCCTTTCAGGTTTAAATATATGTTGCTTGCTGCTTGTACAAAAAGTCTGCAGCATAAAGAGCTCAATGAAGAAGACTATAAAAGAATAAATCCTCGAGATAACTAGAGGTCAAGACAAACTCATCATGTTTTTCTGAGAAGTTTAAGGTGTAGGAGGAAGCAGTATGACGTATACCATTTCACAAGTGGCAAAAAAATTGAACGTGACAATTTATACCATTCGCTATTATGATAAAGAAGGGCTTTTTCCATTTTTAGATCGTACAGCGTCAGGGAATCGTATTTTTAAAGAACAAGATATTGAATGGATTGATTTAATCTGCTGTTTAAAAAGCACAGGTATGCAAATCAAGGACATTCGGACGCTTATTGAAAACTGTACGCTTGAAAATGCCGTGCTTGATAAAAGTCTGCAAATGCTGATGGATCATAAAAAAGCGGTACAAAAAGAAATTGAAGAAATCCATCACAAGCTTGAGACGATTGATTATAAAATTAAGCACCTGCCGGAAATGTACGAGCGAATTGTTAACAAGCCTTCAAACTAAATAAAAAAGGAAGCGTAAAAATGATCGAAAAAGTAGTACCTCTCACTGCGGAGAATATGCAGCAGTGCATTAACTTGTATATGAATGTATTTACAAAAACACCTTGGAATGAGCCGTGGACAGAGAAATCTGCTAGAGAAAGGCTGACTGATTTACTGAACACACCTAAATTTATGGGCTATTTATTTTATGACCAAGGAGAGTTGATTGGAATGATTGCAGGTCACGCGAAAAAATCATACAGTAGTATGACCTTTTACGTGGCCGAGCTTTGCGTCAGCGCAAGCGCGCAGGGAAAAGGGTACGGTTCAGCTATCTTAAGCCGGTTTGAGAACGAACTTCAAAAACACGAGATTAACAGCTTGTATCTCTTGACGGCGACTGGAGGAGCTGCACAGGCTTTTTATGAAAGAAACGGCTATAGTGTCAATGATCAGCGCGTTGTCTTGAAAAAAACGTTTGTTTAATGTTTAGCACCTACATAGAGCAGGAAGAGAGTTGCAGAGTGACTCTCTTTTTAATTAATCTTTTTATCTATTAATATGTAGAAGAAAAGGAAGTATGAACAAGAA
>NZ_JBFULJ010000557.1:0-2530 GCF_056400385.1 Priestia sp. P5_B4 | reverse complement strand
ATCCAGCCGTGGGCAAGCCTTTTTGTCCTTAGAGAGGCAACATATGAAACAAGGTCATGGAGAACGAATTATCGGGGGCCACTTGCCATTCACACAAGTAAAAAAATAGATAAAGACGCCTCTAACCATATAGCCATAAAGTCGTTGCTTGGTAAGCACGGATACACACCAGAGAATCTTCCAACTGGCCAGATCATTGCTGTATGCAAACTTGTAGATTGTTTGAAGGTAACTGAAAACAATGAGACATGGGCCACTCTGGAGGATGGTCGAATCGTACCAGGGAATGACTATTTTATGGGTAACTTTATAGTGGGAGGTTATGCTTGGGTAGTTGAGGATATGCAGATGCTGGATGAATTTATTCCAGCAAAGGGAAAGCTAGGATTATGGGAGCATGTTTTAATTTTATAGGAGCTGATACATTGCACACGATGCGCTGAATCAGCTCCTTCAGGAACCCACTTTTCACGCACAAAATCTTCTAGCTTCTTTATTTTTTCAGACATCCTACCGCTCCTTTATATATAAAATCCCACTCTGCATAGACTAATTTACCTAATCAACCTTAGTCTGTTGGAAAATGTAAGATAGCTTACATACTCTGTTACAAATCACTTAAAAAATAAAAAAGTAAATAACATTACATATTTCTTATCAAGAGTAAGGTAAAGTGAATTAAGATATTGGAGGTACCAAAATGACTCAATTAAAATTGAATGAAAACATCCCTAACTTTATTCTCCCTTCCACTACAGGTGAAACATTTTCATATGAGACTCATCAAAAAGAACATCAAAGCTGGCACTTAATTATTTTCTTCAGAGGAGCGTGGTGTCCAGTCTGTGTCCAAGATTTAAAAGACTTAGAAGAAAATAAGAGTTATTTTGAAAGTAAGAATGTGCATTTAATCACTATCTCTACGGATGAACTTGATAATTTAAAGAAAATGGCAGATGAATACAACCTTTCATATCCTGTCTTATCAGATGAAAATTTAGAGGCTTTAAAAGCTTTTGACGTATTCTTTCATGGTGAAGACGCTCCATATGAAGACCATGGAGCTCACGGGGAACCTGCCTATTTCCTTGTAGATGAGAAAKGACGTCTTCTTTATCAACAAAAGCAAACAAGCCCTTTTGGTCGTCCTACAAGTACAGAGCTAAGAAAAATAGTACAATATATAAGTGAAAATCTTAAATAGTCTTTCCGGTACATTAAAGAGTCGGCATTTTGTGCTGACTCTTTACCTTTACGTACGGCAATGTAATATGTATTACAGAATGTTTTTGAATGATAAATTAATCTATAAATAATTACGAATGTAAGGAGGAAAAAGGTTCTATTTGTCGTCAGGTGGAGTAAATAGTCAAACTTTGATTTTTATAAGTTAATTTATCTTTTTATTCCTTTATATGAAGGGTATTAATTTTATATTTTTGATTGAATATATCTTATTAAAAGCAAACTAAAGTTAAATACTTTTAAATTTTCTATTGAGTTATCATTAATATAACAATTTCTTAAAAGGGGAGTAGAAGATAGATTGGTATATAATAAGAAGGAAAACCCACAATTTTTCTATAGAGGATGTAATAGCTGAAACTACACAGCATTACTCTTCAATAGTCACGGTMTACTTATCTGTCTATGAAAAGACCAAAAAAACTCTTAGAAAATACTCCATTTCCTTATTCGTTATTGTAGAAGATAAGCGTATCGGGTATAAAAGAAGGGATTTATCAAGTGTGAAGAGATGTTTTCTTAAAAACAATAAGGCTACCTACAAATGTAGGTAGCCAAAGCCATCAAGACCTATTTAATTATCTAACCTTTTATAACTCTTCACGAGTTATTAGCGAGAAGTTCCAGATTGTCCTGAAAAGCCACCAGCTAATTGTTGTTGAGCAGTTGCTACAAGGCGTTTTGTGATTTCTCCACCTACTGAACCATTCGCACGAGCTGTTGCATCAGCACCAAGGTTTACACCAAATTCGCTAGCGATCTCATATTTCAATTGATCGATTGCTTGCTCAGCACCACGTACTAATAATTGATTACGACTACCACTGTTGTTGTTTGACATGTTGATTCACCTCCTTGTATGCTTTTAAGATTCCTTTTGTTCAAAAAAAGAATACAAGGTAAATATTAGATGAATAATAAGATAGAATTCAGTGATAATAAACTTGTTGAAAGAAAAAATTTCATCAAGAAATAACGAAATTCAGTGCTTTCATCTCTTTGTTGATTCAAAATTTATGTTTGCCATGTGTGAAAAGGAATATAACGACATCGTTATATTCCTTTTTCCTTAAAAGAAGGAACCTTAATTGCTCTAAATATTGAGAATAAGTATAACCAATGAGGACAAAAGGTTGTACACTGATAAAAATCCAGTGCTTTTTTCATACGTCTCTAATTAACATAGTACTTGTTCTCGGCACAAAAATAAGTAATGCACTATTTTTGAATGGATTATTTATTTCTTGTAGATCACTTCGTAACCAACATATATAACGAATAGAGC
>NZ_JBFULJ010000556.1:0-2535 GCF_056400385.1 Priestia sp. P5_B4 | reverse complement strand
ATTTCAGACAGATCTTATCATGAGTATACTCGAACAAGAATATTATCAGCTGTAGAAAAGAGAATCAGCTGTCATCATCTTACTTCTTTAAAAGTTCGTATAGCCCAAGCCTTTTGTGAATAAAGTAACATAACGATATAATCAAAGGAGCCAACGATGACAGCTTATGATTCCTCTTCTTTTGTATTTGTAACCATTGATAAACATGACATTGCTGCTTTTTTACTAATTGATATTATTTGCGGCACCACTATTTATGTAGCATGTAAACATTATCTTCACAATGAGCTTGTTTCCATTGCAAGCAGCGCTCTTTTTCCCATGGTATGTAAGAAGGTTTCTCGACGTTAGATCAGCTTTTTACCGGTACCGGTTCTTTTAATGACAGCCAAGTGCGTTCCTTCTGCTGCTTAATCTCTACGGCGTGATTAAAAAATTTAGAAAGATGCGGCTCAGTGAGCTGGTCTTTCGTTTTTCCAGAAGAAAACACTTCTCCTTGGCGCATACAAAGCGTATGGGTAAAGCAAGGCAAAATTTCTTCTACATGGTGAGTAACATAAATAAGCGTAGGCGCTTTTGGCTGCTCTGCCATTTTTGCAATCAGCTGAAGAAGCTGTTCTCGGGCCATTATATCTAGACCTGTACATGGCTCATCAAGTATTAAAAGCTTTGGTGAAGCCATAAGAGCTCGGGCAATTAGCACCCGCTGGCGCTCTCCTTGAGAAAGTGTTCCGTACGCCTGATTTTGTAAATCTGTGCAATTTAGCAGCTGCATTAATTCTATGGCTTGGTTCATATCTTTTTGCTCCACTTGTTCATATAAACCAATAGATGCAAATTTGCCGCTTAAAATCAATTCTAAAACCGTATCGTCATCTCGAAACCGCTGCTGAAGCGAAGAACTTACCCACCCGATTTCTTTTCTGAGCTCAGACAGATTTGTTTCTCCAAATTCCCTTGAAAGAACTTCTACTTGACCTTTTGTAGGCCAGATATATCCGTTGATTATATTTAAAAGCGTCGTTTTTCCGGAACCATTTAACCCAAGCAAACACCAATGTTCCCCTTTTTCCACTAACCACGACACATTTTTTAAAATTTCTTTTTCTGCTCGTTTTACCGAAACGTTCTTAATTTTGATCATGCTACCACTCCTATACTCTCATTTTTCATTATATATACTATAAAAGAATAACGATTTATCCCATTTGTTAACTTGCTTTTCTTTTTTCATGCCAATTCTTTCAGCCACTTTAATCGATGGGAAATTGTCAGGATCTATTAATGATATAATCTTCTGAAATTTCAGCGTATGAAGTCCATAATCTAAGCAAGCTTTTGCTGCTTCACTCGCATAGCCTTCCCCCCAGCGGCTGCGTAAAAATAAATAACCAAGTTCTGGATCTACCTTTCCGTCTACTTTTTGAAGAACCATGCCGCACTGCCCTAGAAACTCTCCTCTCTGTTTATCCTCAGCGATCCACATGCTAATGCCGTACGTTTGATAATGCTGGTTCATCCATTGAATCCAGCGGCGTGTGTCTTGTTCGCTTTTAGTAGAAGAATAATACTTCATTGCTTCAGCATCCTCAAAGATTTTCAGTAAATTTCCTGCATCGCTTTCGGCCATGGCTCGCAGCGTCATTCGTTCTGTCTCAATAATCGTATGAATCCTCTCCTTTCTTACATTCCAACATCTTCTATCTTTATTATCCGCTACTATTTTCTTTTCGTAAAGTTTTCCTTTTTTTATTTAAATGAACGAGAAAAAACGCACCAAAAAAGGCTGCTACACACAGCCCTTTAATCTGGATCACACGTTTTCCCGTACCGTAATACGTTATATATAGCACKTCCATCACTTGCAGTTGTCTCTGTATATTGAATTGGCAGCAGTGAGAAAATAACATAATAGACTGAAAAATAAACAAATTGATAGCAAAATATATCTTCAGGCAGAATATTAGCCATAATTAATCCATTTATTATAAAAATAGTAAGCAAATTAAACAGTACACCACCAGCATACACCACTGCATGAGAAATGCGACTGTCATTCTTAAGATTTTCATATTTACAAAACGAGTCTAAAAAGTAGACTGACTTAATTTTAAACTTCCCCATTTTAAGAATCGTTTTCCCTCGCCCAATAGTAAAATCGACCTTCCCTCCGAAAATAATTGCCATGACGGAATGCCCCAGCTGATGAACAAATGATACAAGTGGCAATACAAGACAGAATGACCACACAAATTTTGGAAGATCATTTAACCCAAACACGTTTATCCCTCCTTTTTGTTTCTTCTCTCTACTTTTCCTCCCCGTTTTCACTTAAAACTACATTTAATTTCTTTTTTAAAACTCATACGAAATAACCAGCATACACATCATGTCTTATGACCTAGATAAACCCCGATATATGTAGCTTATGAAAAATACATTTTTCGAAAAATAGTTGGCGTAACGTTTTCCTGTTCTTTGAAACGCTTGATAAAGTAGCTTGGATGTTCATACCCTACTTGTCTTGCTATATCT
>NZ_JBFULJ010000555.1:0-2543 GCF_056400385.1 Priestia sp. P5_B4 | reverse complement strand
ATAAGAGGTGCGTAACATTATAATCACAATTTATCTTACAGGATTATAAGGGTGATTATATTAAATGGTGAACGTTGAAAGGGGATACATAGTTTTGAACACAAAATACCTAGATTTACTTGCACAAAAGTATGATACGGAAGAAAAAGTGGTAACCGAAATTATTAACCTTGAAGCTATTCTTCATCTGCCAAAGGGGACCGAACATTTTGTCAGTGATTTACACGGCGAATATCAAGCCTTTCAGCACGTGCTGCGAAACGGTTCGGGAAATGTAAAAGAGAAAATTAAAGACCTTTTTAAAAATGTATTATCTGACAAAGAAATCAATGAATTCGCGACATTAGTGTATTATCCTGAAGAAAAATTACCGTTAATTAAAGCGCAGTTTCGAAACAAAAAGGAACTCTATCAATGGTATACAGAAATCATTGATCGTATGCTTAATCTCATTTCGTACGCTTCTTCTAAATACACGCGTTCTAAACTGCGTAAAGCATTGCCAAATCAATTTGTGTACATTATTGAAGAGCTGCTATATAAAACGGATGAATTTACRAATAAAGAACAGTACTATACAAAGATTGTTCAGCAGATTATTTCTCTAGGACAAGCCGATAAGCTTATTATAGGGCTTGCTTATACGACGCAAAGATTGGTTGTGGACCACCTGCACGTAGTAGGGGATATTTATGACCGTGGACCTGAACCGGATAAAATTATGGATACGCTGATTAACTATCACTCCGTTGATATTCAGTGGGGAAATCACGATGTGCTATGGCTAGGGGCTTTTGCGGGTTCGAAAGTGTGTCTTGCCAATATTATTCGTATCTGCGCGAGATACGACAATCTAGATRTTATTGAAGACGTATATGGCATTAACCTGAGACCGCTGCTTAACCTGGCGGAGAAATATTATGATGATAATCCCGCTTTTAGACCAAAAGTAAGCTCCAGTGATAAACTATCCGATCACGAGCGACTACAAATTACGAAAATTCATCAGGCCATTGCGATGATTCAATTCAAGCTTGAAAGTCCGATTATAAAAAGACGTCCTTTCTTTAATATGTCAGAAAGGCTGTTGCTTGAAAAAATTGATTATGATAAAAATGAAATTACGATATACGGAAACACGTATCAGCTAGAAAACAGCTGCTTTGCAACGATTAATCCGGCGCAGCCTGATCAGMTATTAGAAGAAGAAGAGCAGGTAATGGAAAGACTGCTGCTTTCTGTGCAGCATTCGGAAAAGCTGGCGAGACATATGAAGTTTCTGATGAAAAAAGGCAGCCTTTATTTGAAATACAACGGAAACTTATTAATACACGGCTGCATTCCTTTAGATGAACAAGGAAACATGGAAAAGATGACGATAGAAGATAAAACGTATGCAGGCCGTAACTTGCTTGATGTGTTTGAACATTATTTACAAGAGGCTTTTGCACATCCTGAAGAAACGGATGATTTGGCAACAGATATGGTCTGGTATCTATGGACAGGAGAATATTCATCACTCTTTGGGAAACGTGCAATGACGACGTTTGAAAGATATTTTATAAGTGATAAAACAACGCATAAAGAGAAGAAGAATCCATACTACTATTTACGGGAAAATGAGGAAGTCTGCCGAAACATCCTGGAAGAATTTAAATTAAATCCTGATCATGGTCATATTATCAATGGGCATACGCCAGTCAAAGAAATTGAAGGAGAAAACCCGGTCAAAGCAAATGGAAAGATGATTGTTATTGACGGCGGTTTTTCAAAAGCGTATCAGTCTACAACAGGGATTGCTGGATATACATTATTATATAATTCTTACGGCATGCAGCTAGTCGCTCATAAACACTTTAATTCAAAAGAAGAGATTTTATTAGAAGGAACGGACGTCTTATCCGTAAAGCGATTGGTTGACAAAGAACTAGAAAGAAAAATGGTTTTAGAAACAAATGTCGGAGAAGAATTGTTAAAAGAAATTTCTATTTTAAAAGATTTAMGAAAATATCGCTATAGTTAAAGATAAAAAAAGAGCAGTATGCCTCTGGGGCTCCTGCTCTTTTCTTATTTAGTGGTACTACACCGTCATTTCCCAGCTTGACATTGCCAGCCAGTTCTCTTGTTCACGATAATCGGGCATAATTTTCCCGACAAGACGCCAAAACGACCGGTCGTGATTCATGTGAACCATGTGGCACATTTCATGAACGACTACGTAATCAATGACGTGCTGCGGTGCCATTGCCAGCCGCCAGTTAAAGGTTAGCTGACGCTTGGAATCACACGTGCCCCACGCTTTTTTGCTATCCGAAATCGAAATGGAGCGCGGCTTTGTTTTAAAATGTTTTTGATAGGAGGAGATACTCTTGGTTACTAGCGCTTTACATTGTTGATAGTAAAAGCGTTTGAGCGCTTGTTTTATCGCTTCATCGTCGTGCTGATTGACATAAATCTGAAGCGTGTTCGCTTCAAACACTACAGAATCCTTTGTAATGGTCGAATCGTGATGAATCTGTATCGGATAGTTTTTTCCTATATAC
>NZ_JBFULJ010000554.1:0-2545 GCF_056400385.1 Priestia sp. P5_B4 | reverse complement strand
GTCCATAATTTCGAAGTTTATATTTTCTTTTACATCTAAATAATCAGCAAAAACGGTTGTATTTGTAAAGAAATACAGATAGATATTTAGGCTGGATTCATAAAAGCCGTCAAAATTTACAAGAATCGTTTCATTGTGAATTTCTTCGTGCTCCGTCAGCATCTTTTTAATTCTTGTCACTACGGTTTCTAACTTTTCTTTTGGTGTATTATAATTCAAGTTTAAATGAAAGGCAATTTGRCGTTTTCCCATCTTAGCCCAGTTAATAATAGGTTCATTAGAAAGAGTAGCATTTGGAACCGTTACGACTGCTTGAGCGAACGTTCGAATTTTGGTGCTTCGAAACGTAATATCTTCTACAACGCCTTCAACACTCGGTGTTTTAATCCAATCTCCAATGGTAAAAGGCTTTTCGGTAATAATCACAATTCCGCCGAATAAATTACTAACGGTGTCTTTAGCGGCTAGGGCAAAAGCAAGACCACCTAAACCAAGACCCGCTACAAAGCCGTTTACGTTAAAACCCCACTCTTCTGCGATGATGGAGATAGAAAGCATAACAACAACGATGCGGATGAACTTTTCAATAAAAGGAATAATGATTCGATCCACTTGGATATCGAAATTTTTGGCAAACGTTGCAAAAAATAAATTGGTAGAAGCAGCTAAATTATACAAGCCCCATCCTGCAAGGCCAACAGAAGCTGAACGAACTAAATGTCTTTCCGTGTCRGCTGTTAAAACATCAAAGGGAAGATAGGGAAGAGCAAGCTTGAAACCAATAATTACAAAAATCCAGCGCAGCGGCTTTTCAAAAGCTTCCAAAACGCTCGTAATTAAATTGATTTTTTTATTTTTGACAAAACCAATAATAAACTTAAACAAATAAGTCGTGAAAAGCTTGCGAAGAATTAAAAAGATCAAAAAGATCCCAATCGCAATCACGATTTTTTTCCAATCATCTAACGATGATAGAGACTTCAAAAAATCCATACAATCCTCCTAATTACCAAAACTGTGCTACAGTCCATTTATATCCGTCGATCGAAAGCATTTCTATGTAGAGTGTTCTTTACCCTAAATTCATGCTTTTTAAAAGCTTCTTCCCTATTAAAATAGCACAAAAATACCTTTAAATCTATTTAAGTGATAATTATGAATATATCTCTTTTTAGTAAAAGAGACAGACAACAGTCTGAAAATAAGTTGTATAATAAATAGGTGATATTATAAACGTTAATGTATCTTATTATTTATTGAAAACGTTCGTTGGAGGGAGAAGTTTTGTTAAGTCAATTGAATAGAATGCTAGAAAAATTGATGCCGTTTATTACGCCGGTCAGCTTGCTCATAGGAGTTCTTATCGGTTCGTCATTAAGTCAGTATGCCTTCTTAATTCCATGGCTTTTTGCATTAATGACGTTTGCCGGAAGTTTAAATTCAAATTTTCACCAGTTAAATGCCACGATACACCGTCCATTTCCAATCATTATGGCCCTGTTTGTTTTACATATTTTTATGCCAGCGTGGGCTTGGAGCGTTGGCCAAGTGATTTTTCCACATGATGTATTTACAAGCACAGGTCTTTTGCTAGCAGCGATCATTCCAACAGGAGTGACTAGTTTTATATGGGTCTCGATTTACAAAGGAAGCATTCCTCTTGCGCTATCCATTATTTTAATTGATACTCTTTTGGCGCCGCTTATCGTTCCTTATACACTTTTATTGGTAGTTGGAGACACCGTACATTTGGAAGCGCTAAAGTTAGTCAAAGATTTGTGTTTTATGATTGTCCTTCCATCTTTGTTAGGCATGTTCTTAAATCAATATACAAAAGGAACAATTAAGCAGACATTAGGACCAAAGCTGGCACCTGTTTCGAAAATAGGGCTAAGTGTGATGGTTATGATAAACGGGGGAGTAATTGCACCTTATTTAAAGCATATTGATAAAAAACTGCTGTTTATTATCGTGATCGTCTTTTTAATGAGTTCAGCTGGTTATTTCTTCAGCTGGATGATTGGCAAATGGCTAAGATGGGACCGAGCAAAAGTTGTGACGCTTACGTTTTGCGGAGGCATGAGAAATATTAGCGCCGGAGCCGTGTTAGCCGTATCTTATTTTCCAGCTCCCGTTGCTGTACCCGTCGTACTGGGGATGTTATTTCAGCAGGTATTAGCTGCTTTATCAGGGCGTTTAGTTCAAAACTATTACGAGAAAAAAGACGCTGAATTTGTTTCATTAAAATAAATGGAAGAAGCAAGGGAGGAACCATAGTAATCATAAAGTAAGCACTCTGTTTTAATGACGAGGGATAAGGTGCTTTTACGCTTGCTGCGTTCAAGATAACGAGATGATTAGAAAAAGAAACGGTGTGGCATACTAGAAAGAAAAAGGTCGGAYATTTTTGCTTATCAATATAGCGCTGGCGTTTATTTTACCTTGGACTTTTGGCACGTTCTATTTACATCCTAAAAATCGTCGTTTACTGCCTTTAGTAGGAACTGCTTTTTGCATTTTAGCAATCGTTATCAATGAATTAGGG
>NZ_JBFULJ010000553.1:0-2549 GCF_056400385.1 Priestia sp. P5_B4 | reverse complement strand
GATGTACCCTGGACTTTGCTTTTCCTTGCTCCACTTGCTTACAAGTGCTCCAATTAAATCATCTGCTTCATAAGAAGACAATGACATTTGATAAATGCCTACTGTGTCAAAAAATTGTTTTAACGTTTCATACTGCTGAATCAGCGGCTCAGGCAGCTCTGCTCTTGTTTGCTTATATAGGGCGTATGTATCTTTACGTTTTGTATCCTCACGCTTAACATCCCAAGCGACGAAAATATGGCTTGGCTCATATTGGTGAATCAATGCATGCATTTTTTGAATCGTTACTCTCAGGGCATTCGTAAATTGGCCCTTACTATTTCTTGTCAACGCTGCTTCATCTCTGCCATAAGAAGTAGCAAAATAACAGCGGCTTAATAAATTAAATCCATCAATTACTAATAGTGTTTCGTTCACATAGTCACGTCCTTTGAAAACTTTGCTCCTTTAGCTTTTAGAGCACACATACTATAGCACTTGTTCTTTGCACGCGTCAATGAAGCGTACAAAGCTCAAAACACGCCCATTTTTTTCGCTCAATGTAAATGTAGTATAAAGATGTTAAATTGTTGTTATGATTTATTCGTTTGGCTTTTAGAACTTTTGACTATCCTATAAAATGAGGATGAAAGATCAATCCTACAAATGAAGGTGAAAAAAGTGAATAAAAACACGATGATTAAAACATTAAAAGTTATATCTGTTGTGTCGCTTCTCGCTTTGTTATTTATCATTGCTTATGATCGTTCCATGTCTACATCCATGATTATTTTGTTCAGTTCGCTCATTTTCTTTGTATTTGTACTTAGCGACTTTTTTTTCGATCGCAAGCCGTGGGGATTAAAAGGCCTTCAATTATATATATCACTGATGTTATTCATCATTGCCATTTTTGAAATGCATCAAGTTGTCAGTTCACTTTGCGTTATTTCCATTATGGCTCTACCAAAAGTTATTGACGAATTAGCTTAAGTGTGAATGATAAATGATAAAATCCATGATCACAATGATCATGGATTTTATTACGTTTTGAGTAGTTTTTCAGAGATGCGAAGAGCTTCTTCTATGCCAAATTTACGCACTAAACTGATGGCTTCCTTTATTTCTCGTTTTTTCAAATCAYGGGTCGGATTTAAATTTAACAACACTTGAATAACAACTAAATCCCGCATCGTAAACATCATATTCTTTTTCATATCCCGCTGAAATGTATACTGCTCTTTTAAGAGCCGGTCACTTATTGCTAACACTTTCGACTCCGGAAGATGTAGCTGCGCTCCTGCTTCTTGACAAGACCACAATTTTTTCACTCGATCTTCAGCATTCATATTTGCGACTCGTGCATATGTAATATCGCTGTTTTCTTGACGAATCTCTATCTCTTTTAACGTTGGCTTTAGCACCGTTTTTCGCTTGGAAACTTTTTTCTTATAAACTCCTGTATCCCTGAGGACCCTGCCGTGAACGGTGTAAATGTCGTATTCATTTTCTCTTTTTACATCTTGTTTATTGTATTTTGGAAAATAACCATTTACAAGCATCGTTCTCAGCATATCTAATTCTTTTTTTAATCCATGCACTTCAATATATCCAACAGCACAAATCTCTTTGTGGAATTTTTTTGTGTTGCTAACGCCTTTTCCTGCAACGTGAGCTCTTACTCTTTCTAATAGAGAGCCCGTCGTTGCTCCGATATACAAAAGCCTGCCCGGTTTATCAAAGAAAAAATAAATGCCGGGAGCGGAAGGCAATTGTCCTATTTCTGCTGTACTTAGCAGCTTMTGCAGTACCTGCATGACTGCTAAATCAATTTTCGCTGTCATTATTTTTGATAACCTTTTAACATTTCTTCATACACTTTTAGATGCGTATACACAGTTTGAAGAAGCGGTACGTGTATAGACGACTTTTCAGCTAATGTCAGCAAATATCCTTGAAGGTGGTCTCCTTCAATTTGAAAACTTTTTTCCATATCACGCTGCATCGATGACTTCATGTCATACGTCATTTTGTCCATCGTATTCATATGCTGTTCAATAATCCCTTCAGCTAATGGTGCATCGTATGCCATCATAATATTTTCAACTTCTTTAAAAAGCTCTTGTACGAATTGACGCCCCCCTTTTGCCGCTAGCACTGGGCCAACAGGTGCGCGCATAAGAGTGGTCATGCCTGACATAACCGTAATAAATAAATACTTATGCCACATATCCTGTTCAATATATGAACTTTTTACAAACGAAGCTTTTGTACCGCTGAACGCTTGCTCAATCAGTTGTAATCTTTCTGTTTCCTTCTGCTTAAATTCACCAAATACAAGTCTGTGAGCAGGACTCGTCTGGACGACATCTCCATCTTTGTTTAAAGTTGTTTCAATAAAGCACAGTCCTCCAATAACTTTTTCTTCCCCAAAAGCTTCTTGTAAAGGACCCACGTGAGCCATACCGTTTAGCAAAGGTACGACAACTGTCTGATTCCCTACAAAAGGACGCACATCCTCAATTGCTTGTTTAAGATGATAAGCCTTAGTTGTGAACAAAATAACATCA
>NZ_JBFULJ010000552.1:0-2550 GCF_056400385.1 Priestia sp. P5_B4 | reverse complement strand
CCGAGGCGGCTTCTATCGAGGCGGACCTATTTTAATGAGTGCCATATCAGGGATTGACCAAGCTCTGTGGGACATCAAAGGAAAATATTACGATGCTCCTGTACATCAACTGTTAGGCGGAAAAGCAAGAGAATCTATTAAAGTGTATTCGTGGATTGGAGGAGACCGGCCTTCAGATGTAGGCGAAGCAGCAAGAGAAGTTGTTTCACAAGGATTTACAGCAGTAAAAATGAATGGAACAGAAGAGCTTCAATATGTGGATTCATATGAAAAAATTGATCAAGTAGTAGAACGTATTGCTGCTGTCAGAGAAGCAGTGGGACCTTATGTAGGAATAKGTATTGATTTTCACGGACGTGTACATAAGCCAATGGCAAAGATTTTAGCTAAAGAACTAGAGGTCTATCGCCCAATGTTTATCGAAGAGCCGGTTTTACCGGAAAACAATGAGGCGTTAAGAGAAATTGCCAATCACGTATCCATTCCTATCGCTACAGGAGAAAGAATGTTTTCAAAATGGGAGTTTAAAAAGCTCTTAACGGACGGATACGTCGATATTATTCAGCCTGATTTATCACATGCAGGAGGAATTACAGAATGTAAGAAAATTATTTCAATGGCTGAAGCCTTTGATGTAGCAGCTGCACCTCATTGCCCGTTAGGACCAATTGCATTAGCTGCGTGTCTTCAAGTAGATGCAACGTGTCACAACGCATTTATTCAAGAGCAAAGCTTAGGCATTCACTATAACCAAGGCAGTGATTTACTAGATTATATTGTTGATAACCACGTATTTAAATACGAAGAAGGCTTCGTGAAAATTCCTGATGGACCTGGTTTAGGTATTGAGATTAACGAAGACCATGTTAGAAAAATGGCTGATATCGGCCATAATTGGCGTAATCCAGTATGGCGTCATAAAGACGGTTCTGTAGCGGAATGGTAAAGGGGAAACCATTTTAGTACGGGAGATCTGATTGGCAAATGACCGTCAGTCAGATCTTTTCTTAAACTAGTCATATACAGGGGGATAAGGGAATGAAGGGGTATAGCGAAAAGCCGACTCGCGTTAGATTTCGTGTTTTAGCATTTATTTTCATAAGCGTTGTCATCAACTATATGGATCGAAGTAATATTTCTGTAGCTGCCACAGCCATGTCCAAAGATTTAAAGCTATCATCAGTAGAACTGGGTCTCATATTTTCAGCCTTTGGATGGGCTTATGCTGCTCTGCAAATACCAGGAGGGGTAATGGCTGACCGCTTTGGCGCTCGTGCTACGTATGCCTTTAGCTTAATTACCTGGTCTATTGTTACGCTGCTGCAAGGATTTACTAAGGGATTTGTGAGTCTTTTTGGTCTGCGTCTAGCGACAGGAGCATTCGAAGCACCGGCTTTTCCGACCAATAATAAAGTAGTCACCAGCTGGTTTCCAAATCAGGAAAGAGCATCAGCTATTGCTTTTTATACTTCAGGACAGTTTGCAGGACTAGCATTTTTAACACCGACACTAGTTACCATTCAGCACTTTTTAGGGTGGAGAGGTCTGTTTATTACTACAGGGATTATTGGTATAGCGTGGGGCATTATGTGGTATATCTTTTATCGTGATCCTTCTCAGCATAGCAAAGTAAATAAAGCAGAATTACAGCATATCGAAGAAGGTGGAGGCTTAGTTAAAGCTGCTGATAATAAAGGAGAAAGAGCAAAGTTCGAATGGGGAAATCTTAAAGAAGCCTTTTCTCACAGAAAGCTATGGGGCATCTACTTAGGACAGTTTGCCGTCAACTCTACTTTATGGTTCTTCCTTACATGGTTTCCAACGTACCTTGTGGAATATAGAGGGTTAGATTTCTTGAAATCAGGATTCTTAGCATCAGCTCCGTTTTTAGCAGCGTTTGTAGGAGTATTATTATCTGGCTTTGTATCTGACGCCTTAGTGAAAAAAGGAGTATCACTAGGGATTGCAAGAAAAACACCTATTATCGTAGGTCTGCTTTTATCAACTTCAATTATCGGAGCCAATTATGTAAATAGCACATCTCTCATTATCATGTTTATGGCTATTGCGTTTTTTGGAAATGGCCTAGCTTCTATTACATGGGTGTTTGTCTCAACGCTAGCACCTAAACACTTAGTCGGTTTGACAGGTGGAGTCTTTAACTTTATCGGAGGTCTAGCTTCTATCATCGTTCCAATTGTTATTGGTTTCTTAGCTAAAGGAGGAAACTTTGCTCCAGCTCTAGTATTCATAGCTGCATTGGCTCTTTTAGGAGCACTTTCGTATATCTTCCTTGTAGGAAAAGTGGAAAGAATTAAAGTGGTTAAAGATAAAGAATTGAATCGAGATATTGTGTAAGGTTGTTTATAGTTTTATAGGAATCATACATCTGAAATTATTTGTGGCTGGATTAAAAGAGAATTCGTAAAAGTTTTATTAAAGATAGAGCATAAATTTTGTTGGAGACCAACGGGTTTATGCTTTTTTTACTTATAAAAAAGGATTTCAGTCCCTACAAGAATAAGATTATTAGGTTAGGTAGTAGTGATA
>NZ_JBFULJ010000551.1:0-2552 GCF_056400385.1 Priestia sp. P5_B4 | reverse complement strand
CAAGTACTTTTGTGATATCGCTAACAATACAGCTTTTTTTATCGTGAATGGTCTTTAAGATTGCCTCTTTTGTTGAAGTTAAATGGTAGGGAAGCAAATCATATTTCTCACCGATTACGGTGTTTTTATATTTTAAAAGAGCTTCTTTTACATGATCTATACTTTCTAGCTGATGACTAATCTCTTCTTTGCTATAACGTTCAGTCAAGCGTAAATCCTCCTCATAAAACAAATTCCATTTTTACCATTATACCATGTATAATGCCCATAGAAAAATGAACAACACCGCGAAAATTGTCAGAAAAATTTTAAAATAATTACCATAATTCGTTAAAAAATCCTTGTTTTCGTGCTATTATATATAAGAATAGTAATAACAGGAAACGCATACAACATTTGTTTTCTATTGAGTTCATAAGAAAAAATGGGGTCTATGAACATCATTCCGCTTTACCTCATGTGTTGAACAAAGAAAAAAATATAAAAAATGGTGATTATTCACTTTGGCAGATCGTCTTTTATAAGATGTTTGTATAAAATGAATGTATACATATTTTTATAGAAAAAACATATTGAGGTAAAGCCGAGATATGGGGGGATTCAATTACATGAAGAAAGTCTTAGGGGCGCTTTTGCTTGGCGCGACAATTGTTAGTGCGTTTATTGCGTACAGCATGTATACCAATCATTCTGCAAAGCAAACAGCCGCGATAGAACAAAAACAAGCAGCGAAAAAAGCAGAAAAAAAGACTGAGAAAAAGAAAAAACCAGTCCTTAAAGTCGAAGACCTGACGTATCAGCTGAAAGATTCCCGTACAGGACAAGTAATGAAAGAATTCAAGCCTGTTCATTACAAGGATAAAGACGTATACGAGCAAGAAATTAAGCAATTAGCGTCTGAACTGGCAAAGGGGATCGACACGCCTATGCAAAACATAAAAATGGATGCAAATGGATCGTTAACCGGCGGGTCCAAACAAATCATTTTAAAAGAAGCAGAGCTTGTTAAAAATCTACAGAACTTAAATACGAAACAATTGGATGTGAAGGTTCCGATTTACGAAACCGCTCCAAATGTAACGGCAGCATCTGCTCAAGGGATCGCTGATGTATCGCTAGCTTCGTATTCTACACGTTTTCGTCCAAGTGATACAAGTCGAAACAGAAATGTTCAGCTATCCGCAGAAGCGATTAACAACGTTGTATTAGGTCCTGGAGATTCATTTTCTTATAATCAAACAGTTGGGGAGCGCACAGCAGAAAGAGGCTATCAGCCTGCTCCTGAAATCATCAACAAACAGCTGGTGATGGGAATTGGCGGAGGGATCTGCCAAACATCTTCTACGCTATTTAATGCTATTGACGGCGCTGGTCTTCAAGTGACAGCTAGGTCTCACCATTCAAAACATGTAGGTTATGTACCGGCAGGAAGAGATGCAACCGTATCGTGGGGAGGACCTGATTTTAAGTTTACAAACAACAAAGATTACCCTGTCATCATTAAAGCGTACGCAAACGTAAATACCGGTGTTTTAACGGTGGATGTTCGTACTTCACAGCATGCTATCTAATAAAAAAAGACGTATCCTAACAGATACGTCTTTTTTTCATTTATTATGCTTTTTGTTGCTCGCGTTCACGAAGTTCCACACGTCGAATTTTACCTGAATTAGTTTTTGGCAATTCATCAATAAATTCAATTACGCGAGGATACTTGTAAGGTGCAGTTAGAGCCTTTACGTGATTTTGCAGCTCTTTAATAAAACCTGCATCTGTTGTTTTTACATGATCGACAAGAACAACATACGCTTTTACAACATGGCCGCGATCAGCATCAGGGCTAGCTATAACGGCACATTCTTTCACTGCTGGATGCTTAATTAATGCATCTTCAACTTCAAATGGCCCAATTGTATAGCCGGAACTGATAATGATATCATCTCCGCGTCCTTGGAACCAGTAATAGTTACCTTCATCTTTAGAAGCGCGGTCACCTGTTAAATAGTAGTTTCCTTTATACGTTTTCTCAGTGCGCTCCATGTCTTTATAGTAGTGCTTGAAAAGAGATGGGAGGTCTCTACGAACGGCAATATCTCCAACTTCTCCAGGCTTACAAGGTTCGCCGTCTTCATTAATGATTTCTACAAACCCTTCAAGCATCGGTTTACCCATTGAACCAATCTTTGTTTTTACACCTTTTAATGTACCGATTAAAAGAGTATTCTCTGTTTGACCGTATCCATCACGTACTTGGATATTAAAATATTTTTTAAACACATTAATCACTTCTTCATTTAGTGGTTCTCCGGCAGATACAGCGCTATGAAGGTGAGACAGGTCAAAACGTTCAAGCTCATCAATTTTAGCCATAAAGCGGTACTCTGTTGGCGTACAGCACAGTACGTTTACTTTTTCATCCTGTAAAATTTCTAAAAACTTTTTAGGTTCAAAACGCCCGTTATAGATAATGCCTGTTGCACCTTGTCCAAGTACAGATAAAAACGGAGTCCAAATCCATTTTTGCCAACCAGGACCTGCTGTTGCCCAGACCG
>NZ_JBFULJ010000550.1:0-2552 GCF_056400385.1 Priestia sp. P5_B4 | reverse complement strand
TTTCTGACTTTAGTCTAACAAGCATATGTGAACTGATTATGAACAGAAAAAAATTTTTTTATTTTTCAAAAACCCATTTGACCTCTTACGCTCACCAATGAAATATTTTACAATTAAAGAATCAAGCACATGAAATAGAAAGCGTATTTTTGGAATGCTACAGCTTCTATGAAACATTATTATCAACATTTCATCCACTTCTTGCTGAGAAAGGAGACAACTTTATGATTCAAGTAAAAGATATATACGGAAATTTACCCACACTAGAAACCGAAAGACTCCGCTTGCGGAAAGTTACAAAAAAAGATGTGCGTGACATGTTTGAATATGCCTCAAATGAAAAGGTGAGCAGATATGTAAATTGGGAAAAGCACCGAAAGCTTCAAGATACAAAAGAGTTTGTTTCCTTCGTTCTAAAGCAGTACAGCAACCAATCCATTTCTCCTTGGGCTATGGAAATCAAAGCCTTAAAAAAATGTATTGGCACCATTGACTTTGTCACTTGGAACCCTACACATCGCATTGCGGAAATTGGCTATGCGATTTCTGAAGCATATTGGAATAAGGGATTTGTTACGGAAGCAGCTGAAAAAGTAATTGCGTTTGGATTTGAAGAAATGGATTTAGTGCGCATTCAGGCGAGGTGCTTTGTTGAAAATGCTGCATCTGAGAAAGTAATGAAAAAAATCGGTATGTCTTATGAAGGAACGATTCGAAAAGCCATGTTTATTAAAGGAGCTCATCAAGACTTAAAGTTATATTCAATCTTGCGAGAAGAATATACACGCAACGCGTAGAAGATGTATAAAATACCTTCCATAACATAGGCTAAATTCAACACTAACTCTTTCTTTTGAGGTGAACAATGTTGGAGCAAGCAATTCAGCATTTAGACTTATCTGCACATGGTTTGTGGTTTCCGATTACCGTTAGTTTATGTTTATTTATTCTTGCCCTTGTTTTATTTAAACGACAGCTAACTTGGCGAGATTTTTATATCACGTTTTGCGTAGTTGGGTTTGTAGGATGGCTTTGTGATGTTATCATTACGCGTGTTTTTAACATGATTGATTTGGGAGATCCAAAAGTTACAGGACTTGGAGATATTCTAAGCTATACATTTATTCCACCTTCCCTTTCCATTTTATTTTTGACTTACTTAACAGCTAAAAATAAATGGGTTTTATCACTTCTCTTTTGCGCTGGTTCACTACTCATAGAATACGGAATGATTAAAAGTGGCTATATGCATTTAAACGGCTGGTTTTTTATCTATTCAATAGTGGTATACTTCCTCGTTTATGCTTTTGTGCTACCATGGCATATGGCATTTATTAAGTAAAAAAGCGGATGTTGATTAACATCCGCTTTTTTACTATGCGCTTACTTTCTATCTGCTGAAATCCATATTTCATACCGACGTTTAGAAGAATGAATATCCCCATTGCATGTTCATAGCCGGTCATTTTATGCGCCGTGATGACACATTCGCGCGGCTATGTTCTTCAGGACGTCTAAACCCAATTTTTAAAAGCGCCGCTTCTAAATTTGCTTCTGTTTTAATTTGATTAAAATCAATTCCCAGTTTCACTACCGTTTGGGCAATTTCCGGTCGTATCCCTGTTATAATAGCTTCCACTCCTACTAATTTGAGAGATCGATGAATTTTGAACAGATTGTCTGCTACCATTGTATCAATAATCACGACACCTGAAATATCCAAAATAAGATAGGATAATTGAAGGCTTGTCCCYTTTTTCAAGCAAGTTTCCATAATAACTTGCGAGCGATGAGTATCAATTTCTCCAATAATCGGCATAATAGCGATACCTTTTGTGACAGGTACTAGCGGAACTGACAGTTCTTCTAGTGACGTGTAAGCTAAATTCATCATGTATCGATTATGCTCATCATAAATTTGACCAAAAACACATGTTACCGTATCTAAAAGCGGATCAATTCGCTCACTGACATGCAGCATGGTAATTGCAGCAAACTGATGCTCCTCTAGCTCTCGTGTAAATACATCCCAAATAACGCTGCGATAGATTGGCAGGGTCCCTAATGCTTTTTCTAAAGGAATATTTTTTTCTACTGCATACTTCCCCGTATCAAGTGCCCATTCTTTAACAAGTTTAAGTACAGCCTCTTGCTCTTCAAATAGCGCTCTTCCAAAGTACTCCATAATTAGCACTCGCCACTTCAAAACTTGCTTTTCTTTTAATTCCTCTAGACTTAGGGGATGGGTAGCATCTAAACGTTCCGCTAATTTTTCTGACAAGCTATATTTATGTTCAATAATCTTTTTTCCTATATACACGAGCTCCTCTTTCATAAAATACGTTCAGCTCCTCTTTTCTGCTATTTTTACTGCGTATATAACCTTGACTAAGCCTACTTACCCAACCGACAATTGACTAGCCTTCCTAAAAATAACAAAAAAGCGGTTATTTTATGAATTTTCTTTCTTTTTATTATAGTACCAGAGTAAGAGCCGCACAACTGAAAGTTTGCTGCGAATAAAATTCGTCATTTGACATAGAAAACAATCC
>NZ_JBFULJ010000549.1:0-2557 GCF_056400385.1 Priestia sp. P5_B4 | reverse complement strand
AAATAGCATAGCAGGCCTTATTGGTGGAATGTTTTTTATGTGGGCCTTTCCGTTGATGTTTTACTTGAATACAGTAGTGGGAGGATATATATTTCCAATCGACCTTAATCAAACTTTGCTTCAGAATGCAGATGAAGATTTAGATAATCGACTAGAACTAGGAGCGAAAGTAGGAAAGAATTTTTTAACAGGAATGGTTCTTAATAGCTTTTTGTTTGGAAGTATACTTTATATTGTTAGTTACTATATTATAAATCAGTACAGAGGCTTCCTCTTACACTACATCTATAAGAAATGGACAGTAAAAAAACACACTAAAAAAACGGATATTTAGCTTAATTTCAACATTTATCTTTAATTGTAAAGCGATATAGCTGAACATTTTTTAAAAAGGCATAGAGATAAATTAGCCCATAATTGATAACCATAGGTATCAATTATGGGCTTACGATCTTTGTTTCTGTTTTAAGATAAATATGGAGGAAATAAAGGACTGCTCTCATTCCTTTGTTGAAGATAATACAGTTTGTTTCACCCATTTTTTTCGATTTCTTTGGTCAATGATCCATTGATATAAACTTTGTATGCCTAGTATCAGAGAAATTATAACACCGCTCGCTGCCAGGATTAATGCAAAATATTCTACAGGGTTGTACGCAAGTATATTTCTCCATTTGATTCTTCCAATAAAATCATTTACTACAAGCCCCATTCCAAGCATTTGACCTACTACGGAATAAAGAGTCAAAATCAGTAATAACAGGCTGTCTTTTTTCGCATTAACGTTTTCCTGGTATCTAAATAAACTCTCTAGAGATTGTTTAGCTTCCTTTTAATAATTTAAAAACAGTAAAACAGCTCCACATAAAAATAAGTAGCCATACTACGATAATAATTGAACCCGCAACCCAATTTTTAGGTCGTTCATTTCCAATGAGCTCTTCTACTTTGATTGTGCAGTCCTCTATAACACTTGTAGGTAGCATTTTCAAAGCAAGCATAATTCCTAAAGGAACAATGATTATATCGTCAATATAGCCTAAAACCGGTATAAAATCAGGAATTAAATCGATTGGGCTGAATGCATATGCAACAACACAAGCAGTAAATAATTTGATATACCAAGATACTCGTTCATCTTTATAAGCTAAATATAAGATAAATAGCTGCTTTTTTAACTTTTTAGCCCACAGCTTTAATTGATTAAGCATGTTTCCTATTCTCCTTTGCTATATATCTGGACGGTTCGATGTAATATAAAATTACTTTTATTCTTTTTGATACCTACATATTTCTCTTATTAATAAATTTAGAACTATAAAAATAACTGATTAATGCAATCATCTTGATTTACAGCTAGTTTGGGAATAGCTTGAATAGGAGCCCAATAGTATGAAAAGATTAATCCTGCATCTTCCCCTTTAGAATTAACCTTATATTCCCACCGTTCTGCAGTTTTTTCTTTAATTTCCAAATGAAAAACATGTCGTTCATGATACTGGCTTTTACCTTCATGATGATAAATATATGTTTTCAATTTTGTTACCGATAAAAACTCCATTAATCCAGATTCTTCTTTGACCTCCCTATATAAAGCTTCTTCAATTGTTTCTCCCTGTTCTACAGTCCCTGCTGGAACTTGAACTCCTGCTTCTGGATAATCTTTGTGTTTGTAAACTAATAACTCTGTATGATGACCATTAAACCTAGTTATGTAAGCCATAACTTTTGTTATCAACGTTTTACCCTGCATATTCGCTTCCTCCTATATATAGATACTAACCGTACAGATTTTTTCATCAGCAAACAAACTTCTTTAACTCCTAAGCATAAATCAGACATATTTTATTACATCTATTTTAATTGCAAAAATAATTAGTCTCATTGTTGTCATAATAAGCTGCTTTTACGGAAGGTTAACTGGTATGGGAATTGGAATGGTTAGTTTTGCTATTCTGATAGGATCTATAATCATCATATCAGTAAGTGAAATAATAGGAAAAGGCAAGAATCAAATTGATTCTTGCCTTTTTATCTTTATTTTCTTTCAAGAGAAGGTTGTGATACATTTTCGTATTCTGTAATTTTACAGATACGATTTTCATGACGGCCTCCAACAAATGGGGTTGTTAACCAAGTCTTCACAATTTCGCGTGCTAAACCTGGCCCAATTACTCGTTCCCCCATGGCTAAAATGTTCGTATCGTTGTGTTCACGCGTCATTTTAGCTGAAAAAACGTCATGAACAAGTGCGCAACGAATTCCTTTTACTTTGTTAGCGGCAATACTCATGCCAATTCCCGTACCGCAGATTAAAATTCCAAAATCCGCTTCTTCATTTGCTACTCGTTGGGCAACTGGAATCGCATAGTCCGGATAATCGACTGAATTGCTGCATTCACAGCCTAGATCTTCATATATTATGGACATTTCATCTAATAGATTTATAATCTCTTTACGAATATTTATCCCACCATGATCTGAAGCAATTATAACTTTCATAAGATTACTCTCCTTGTTCAGCTATAGTCTTAATTAAAATTCTAATGATTTTGGG
>NZ_JBFULJ010000548.1:0-2559 GCF_056400385.1 Priestia sp. P5_B4 | reverse complement strand
TTCCTATTCGGTGTATTAAGCTATTTAACCTTACTTGCAACGCGTCATACACATAATTGATCAAAAAAGGTACGAGCTCTGAGCTCGTACCTTTTTTGATCAGCTTTCTAATTCAATTAATAAATCTCCCGGCTGAATGCCATCTCCACTCGACACGTGTACTTGTTTAATCACGCCGTCAAATGGTGCTTGCACGGTTGTTTCCATTTTCATTGCTTCTGTGATCATTAAGTGATCACCTTTTGAGACTTTATCGCCTTTTTCTACTACTACTCGAATAACGGTTCCAGGCATTGAAGCGCCGATGTGGGCCGGATTTGCTTGATCGGCTTTTTGTTTTGCCGTAACGGTTGTTTTAACACTTTCGTCTTTAATCACGACTTCACGAGGCTGGCCGTTCAATTCAAAGTATACTGCTCGCGTACCGTCTGCCTGCGGTTCTCCAATGGATACAAGGCGAACAATTAAGGTTTTTCCTTTTTCAATCTCAATTTCAACCTCTTCTCCTAAACGCATGCCGTATAGGAAAGTCGGGGTATCAAGAACAGAAATGTCCCCGTATTGTTCGACTGCTTTGTGATAATCCATAAATACTTTTGGATACAGCGCATAAGCAATGGCATCAAAACTCGTTACTTGACGATTTAAGTCTTTAAACAGCTTTTCTTTCACTGCATCAAAGTCCACATCTTCTAACAGTTCTCCAGGACGAACTGTAATAGGTTTTCTGCCTTTTAGAATGATGCGCTGAAGCTCTTTAGGGAATCCCCCGTGAGGCTGTCCTAAATACCCTTCAAACAATTCAATAACTGAATCCGGGAAGTCAAGCGTTTCACCGCGCTCAAATAGCGTTTCTTCTGTCAAGTTGTTTTGAACCATAAACAATGCCATATCTCCAACTACTTTTGATGATGGCGTAACTTTTACAATATCACCAAATAACAAATTCACGCGTGAATACATATCTTTTACTTCATCCCAGCGGTTTCCTAAACCAACTGCTTTTGCTTGTTGCTGTAAGTTGCTATATTGACCGCCTGGCATTTCATGCACATATACTTCTGTATGAGGAGCGTTCATGCCGCTTTCGAAGTCTTGGTAATATTTTCGCACGTCTTCCCAATAGTAAGAAAGCTCTTCTAGATTTTTAATATCTAGATTTGGTCTGCGGTCCGCACCTTCTAATGCGTAATAAAGAGAGTTAGCACTTGGCTGAGACGTTAAGCCTGCCATTGAGCTTACGGCTACGTCTACAATGTCTACACCTGCTTCAATTGCTTTTGCATACGTGTATACACCGTTTCCGCTTGTATCATGCGTATGAAGGTGGATTGGAATATCAACCGTTTCTTTTAGAGCCGATACTAAATCATAAGCTGCCTGTGGTTTTAAAAGACCCGCCATATCTTTAATGCCCAGGATATGTGCTCCAGACTGCTCAAGCTCTTTTGCTAAGTTCTTGTAGTAATCCAAATCATACTTACGGCGCGTCGGATCTAAAATATCACCTGTATAACACATTGCTGCTTCTGCAATCTTTCCTGTTTGACGAACGGAGTCAATTGCAAGAGTCATTCCTTGCACCCAGTTTAAGCTGTCAAAGATACGGAAAACATCAATACCTGCATAAGCTGATTTTTCAACAAATTCTTTAATTACATTATCAGGATAGTTTTTATATCCAACCGCATTTGACGCGCGAAGAAGCATTTGGAAAAGAACGTTTGGCGCTTGTTGACGTAAAGTAAGCAAGCGATCCCACGGATCTTCTTTTAAGAATCGATAAGCGACATCAAACGTTGCTCCCCCCCACATTTCCATAGAAAATAAATCTGGAAGCAAGCGTGCAGTTGGGTTAGCTACTTGTTTTAAGTCGTTTGTACGAATACGCGTTGCTAAAAGAGACTGATGGCCATCACGGAAGGTTGTATCCGTTAATAGCACTTCCTTGCGTTCTTTCACCCAATTTACTAGCCCTTCAGCGCCTTTTTCATCTAAAATCTGCTTTGTTCCGTTTTGAATTGGTTTGCTTATATCCACACTAGGAACGCGCGGTTTTGTAAAGATTGGCTTTTTCTTTTCCGATACACCTGGGAATCCGTTTACCGTAACATTCCCAATGTATGTAAGCATTTTAGTTCCGCGGTCTTTTCGCTTCGGGAAAACAAAAAGTTCAGGCGTTGTATCAATAAATGATGTATCATAAGCACCTGTTAAGAACTTATCATGCTTCACTACATTTTCAAGGAACGGAATATTGGTTTTAATTCCACGAATACGGAATTCTTTTAAGTTCCGTACCATTTTTGATGCGGCTTGATCGAATGTTAATGCCCATGTTGTTACTTTTACTAACAGTGAATCATAATAAGGCGTAATTACAGCACCTTGGAAACTGTTTCCCGTATCTAAACGTACGCCAAAACCGCCACCAGAACGATAAGCCATAATCTTACCCGTATCCGGCATAAAATTGTTTAACGGATCTTCTGTCGTTACACGAGATTGAATCGCATATCCATGTACGTGAATTTGATCTTGTACAGGAATGGATACTTC
>NZ_JBFULJ010000547.1:0-2561 GCF_056400385.1 Priestia sp. P5_B4 | reverse complement strand
GATAACGTTCCCGTAAACTCATTCATAATAAGAAGGATTCTTATCAATGCAGAAAATTTTTTATTTTTTGTTTTTTTAGTATGGACATTTACCTAGTTGTTTATTATTATGAATTCTATAAGCATTGAATTTTAAGCGCTTTCAAAAGAAACATTTGTCTTTCTCAGGAATACACTTGATTTTTAACTCATATACTGTAAGTGCTTAGATTAATCTTTTAATGGGGAAAAGAGAAATTTATAAGACGTGTTGAACAACAATGAGGGGGTATGGAAGATGACAAGCAGACGTTTAAAAGAATTCTTGAATAATAATTTAGAAGATTTAAAAGATAAAGGATTATACAATGTCATTAATCCGGTAGAGGGGCCAAACGGACCTGTGATTCAAATTGAGGGAAAGCAATTAATTAATTTATCATCCAACAATTATTTGGGTCTTGCTACAGACGAGAGGCTTATTAACGCGTGCAACGAAGCCACTGAAAAATACGGAGTGGGGGCTGGAGCTGTCCGAACGATTAATGGAACTCTAAATATTCATATTAAGCTGGAGGAAAAGCTAGCCGAGTTTAAGCATACAGAAGCAGCTATAGCTTATCAGTCTGGCTTTAACTGTAATATGGCAGCCATCTCCGCGGTTATGGATAAACATGATGCGATTTTATCAGATGAGCTGAATCACGCTTCAATTATTGACGGATGCCGGCTATCAAAAGCAAAAATTATTCCTTTTAAGCATTCAGATATGGAAGATCTTCGTGCAAAAGCGGGCGAAGCACAAAAATCCGGTTTATATAATAAAATAATGGTAATTACCGATGGTGTATTCTCAATGGATGGAGACATTGCTAAGCTTCCGGAAATTGTAGAAATCGCAGAGGAATTTGACTTAATCACATACGTAGATGATGCTCACGGGTCGGGCGTATTAGGGAACGGCATGGGCACAGTCAAACATTTTGGCTTATCTGAAAAAGTAGACTTCCAGATTGGAACATTATCAAAAGCGATTGGAGCTGT
This sequence comes from Priestia sp. P5_B4, assembly GCF_056400385.1. Taxonomy (NCBI): domain Bacteria; kingdom Bacillati; phylum Bacillota; class Bacilli; order Caryophanales; family Bacillaceae; genus Priestia; species Priestia sp. P5_B4. The sequence continues at coordinate 1,539 of NZ_JBFULJ010000547.1, read as the reverse complement.
AGGTGGGTACGTAGCCGGAAAAAAAGACTTAATCGACTGGTTAAAAGTAAGAAGCCGTCCGTTTTTGTTTTCGACTGCTATTACACCAGGCACGGCTGCTGCCTGTATAAAAGCAATTGAAATCCTAAGCACAAGTACAGAGCTGCAGCAGCAAATGTGGGAAAACAGTCGGTATTTAAAGCAAGGACTAAAAGAACTAGGCTTTAACATTGGAGAAAGTGAAACACCTATCACTCCGTGCATCATAGGAGATGAAAACCAAACGCAGATTTTTAGTGAGAGATTAATAGAAGAAGGGGTATACGCTAAATCAATTGTTTTCCCAACCGTTCCAAGAGGGACAGGACGCGTTCGCAATATGCCGACGGCTGTTCATACGAAAGAAATGTTAGATGAAGCACTTCGTATCTACAAACAAGTAGGCAAGGAAATGAAATTAATCTAAACGTTTAATCTAGGCAGTACACGAGGAGGATATTGACATGAAAAAAGTATTAATAACGGGTTCTTTAGGGCAAATCGGTTCTGAGTTAACGACGAAAATGAGAGAGATATATGGTTCAGAAAATATTATTGCCACCGATATTCGCAAAACGACGAGCGATGTCGTGACTTCAGGTCCATTCGAGATTTTAGATGTAACGGATCAGACTGCGTTATTTACGATCGCTAAAAAGCATAAAGTTGATACGATTATTCACTTGGCTGCGCTGTTATCAGCGACAGCCGAGCAAAAACCGCTTCTAGCTTGGAATCTAAATATGGGCGGGTTAGTAAACGCGCTCGAAGTAGCACGCGAGCTGCAGTGTCAATTTTTCACTCCAAGTTCAATTGGTGCATTTGGTCCAACGACTCCAAAAGACTGGACGCCGCAGGATACAATTCAACGTCCTACCACAATGTATGGTGTTAATAAAGTAGCGGGTGAATTACTTTGCGATTACTACCACCATAAATTCGGAGTAGATACACGAGGGCTGCGTTTTCCAGGCTTAATTTCATACGTAACGCCTCCAGGTGGAGGAACAACGGACTACGCTGTTGAAATTTATTATGAAGCTGTTAAGCATAAGCGATATACGTCCTATATTGACAAAGGAACATATATGGATATGATGTATATGCCTGATGCATTAAATGCTGTTATCCAACTAATGGAAGCAGATGGTTCTAAGCTTAAGCACCGAAATTCATTTAACGTTTCTGCCATGAGTTTTGATCCAGAACAAATGGCGACTGAAATCAGAAAAACGATTCCGGAATTTGTTCTGAATTACCAAGTAGACCCTGTTCGACAAGCAATTGCTGAAAGCTGGCCTAACCATATAGATTCCAGCTGTGCGATAGAAGAGTGGGGATTTAAAACAGAATATAACCTAGAAAAAATGACGAGAGAGATGCTGGGAAAGTTAAAAGTTGAATCACAGCTTGTCTTAACGTAAGTAGAGAAAAATGATTTCTTCTTTGAAAATAAAGTAAGCGCTTACTAAAAGGTGGGTTCCTTGTTTATGCAAGTTCTACTTCGTAACAGTGTTGGAC
>NZ_JBFULJ010000546.1:0-2563 GCF_056400385.1 Priestia sp. P5_B4 | reverse complement strand
AAATGGAAGAGGAAGAGGGATTCGAACCCCCGCGGGCTTTGACACCCCTGTCGGTTTTCAAGACCGATCCCTTCAGCCAGACTTGGGTATTCCTCCATATTTCAGGTTCAATGGTGGACCTTGTAGGACTCGAACCTACGACCGGACGGTTATGAGCCGTCTGCTCTAACCTGCTGAGCTAAAGGTCCTTTCTAAGTTCTCTATTAGAATGTGGAGRCGGCAAYCGGATTTGAACCGGTGATAAAGGTWTTGCAGACCTTGACTATGCCATCAATAAGTATGAAAATTATTTATAGTCAGTCACATTTATCCGTATGCTACCCCTTCATATGAAACATGCACTAGTAAGTTAATAATTAATATTTATTTCGCTACCAACAAAAATTATTTTACCTTATAGTTTCGCAGAAGTCAACATCTATGTAAATTGTGTTTTGATACTTAATTTTGCAATTATTAAGTAGGAACATACACCTAAATAAAAAAACTCTGTAACAAGAATCATGATTCTTGTTACAGAGCTTATTTTTATAAAAAGGTTTGCGTAATCGCATTTTCTAAATCTCTTGTAGAAGATTTTAGGTATCGTTTTGTAACATTCACATCAGAATGGCCTGCTAATTCGGCAACTGTTGCAATATCTATCCCTTTCTTAACTAACTCATGACAGAAAGTATGACGTAATTTATGAGGATTTACATTATATTTTTTTAACATGTACTGAACCGTACGTGCAGACATTCTTCTATCAAAATTAGAGACAAATAAAGCTTCATGATTAGAATCAAGTGAATCAATATATCTCTTTAAACTATTTCTTGCTTCTGTAGAAAGAGGAACAAGTCGCTTTTTAGACCCTTTAGCATTACGGATAATTAAAAAACCGTCAGATTTGTTAATCTTTACGTCTTTATGATTCAAAGCACAAATCTCTGATACTCGAATCCCTGTATGTAATAAAGTATATACAATAGCAATATCACGAAGGTTTCCCTGTTGATTTACTTCAGATAAAAGGCGCTCACGCTCACTTGCTTCTAATGACTCTGGTACAACCTCGTTATTTTTCTCTTTTGGTTTACGTTCAATATTTTGAACAATTTCTGGTTTTTCAAGAAAGCGTGCAAAAACGCTAATTGTGACAAAAGCTTTTTCTATAGTCGACGCACTTTTATTATTAGATTCAAGGTTAATCATATAAGTTTGGACATTATTTCTTGTTACTTGCTCTAAATGTCTACCTTCACTTAGAAGCCATTCATGAAATTGGTTTAGCACTGCTCGATAGGTTTTAATCGTATTATCAGATTTGCCTGATTCTATTAACCATCGGCTAAAGTCATCAATCAACGGAATAACTTCTAGGCTATTTTTTTTCACTCTAAATCCTCCTACATGTACTAATAAATTACATAAAACATAACATTTAATTTCGTAGAAATCAATTTAAACGAAATTAATATACAAAAAAACAGCCCATCATTGATATGATGGGCTGTTTTTTTGCCTGACAACGTCCTACTCTCACAAGGACAAAGTCCCCACTACCGTTGGCGCTAGAGAACTTAACTTCCGTGTTCGATATGGGAACGGGTGTGACCTCTCTGCTATCGCCACCAGACCTATTAAAGATAGYTTTCTTAACACTAAATAAAAATTGCTAAGTAAAAACACCGTGCACCCGTCATTGACATGATCAAATAAGCGTTACTTGTACAGTTAGCTCGACCGGGCTGTGCTGCAACACACAGAAGAATCTACTTATGGCTGCTTCCTTCCGGACCTGACCATGTTCATAGGTTTCTGTTGTGCAGGACCTAGTTGTCAACACCACTTGTCCAAGTCAGACCTTACCTGACTCATACCTCTGTTAGGAATTAAACCCTGCTAAGGCGGATTGCAGGTTACAGGGCACCGCCATCTCCCCGTCTAGCACGGTATGTATAGTTAAGGGATTCCCACCTATGTCGTCCTCCCAATCTGTTTTGTGAACCCGCGATCTCGCAGGTGGGTTTCCGCATATTAACGTTCCAGCGATCCTGTGTCAAAGACAGGCATGGCATCAGTCAACAAATGTAGGAATCCCAAATAAACAGTACGGTTCAAAACAAATAGGGCATAACGTACATCGTAGGATAAGTATTTAATGTGTTTATTGATGATATAGATTATCCTACAATAAAATTTCGTAGAAGTCAACATAAACGAAAAAATAACTCCTAACTCTCAATGCTTTCTTATTTGCTTGATTTTCTGTTGTTGGGAAGGGATTCCTTTGAAAGGTGGAAGTTATAAGGAGTCGTGTTTCATTATATTGAGTCCTCCACTTAAAAGTGAAGTTCATTACGATTAGATTTTTATACATCCTTGATCTGACAACACTTTTCTGATGCGGTTATTTTTCTTCTTATCCTATGGGAGAAAAATAAAAAAGCCTACATAAAACGGCTTTTTTATTCTAAGAGTAAATTATTGTTCTGTTAGTTCAGTTATAGAAACACTTTGCTTATTATTTGGTTCATCCAGGTTATGAATTGTAGCTACCCCATTTTGTTGGTCTACA
>NZ_JBFULJ010000545.1:0-2570 GCF_056400385.1 Priestia sp. P5_B4 | reverse complement strand
GATATGGGGAATGTAGTAGTAATAGGGGCAAACCGCTTTATTGGTTTTCATTTATGTATGGCTTTTTTAGACGAAGGTACAGAAGTAAAAGGGTATACACATTCTGCTCATAAAGAAGAAGATGATTTGCAGGAAGAGATGAAATTTTTCTTAGGGCGAAACGCTAATTATGCATCGACTGAAGTTGGAGAGTCATTAGATATGATTACCTCAGAAACGGATGTTGTCTACTTTACGTATTTCGATGGAGGAGATTTTTATCATCCTGATTTTTTAAGACAAGAAATGCAAAAAGCACAGCAAGTGCTCATTCAAGCGCTTAACAAATGCCGTCAATTCAACATTCGATTTGTGTTTGTTTCTACCATGCGTGTATTTGGAGACCAGCAGCGAAAAATTGAAGAAACAACGATTCCAGAACCGGACAGTAGTGAAGGAAGGCTATACGTTCATTTTGAGCGAATGATAGAGAAATATAAAGATGATGGATGGCCCATTATAATTGTCAGAACGCCGACTCTTTACGGACCTTGGCAGCCTTTGTCAATGTGCTATTCCAAAAATATTGCCGGGTACGAAGAGGCTTTTGACATTATGGAAGGCACGGATTTTATTATTTATATTGAAGATGCCGTCAGTGCACTTAGACGCTGTAAAACTGCTGCATATTCATATGAAGTCGTTCATTTAGTTGAAGAAAAGTTACAGCCTTGGAGCGCAGGAGCAAACATTACTCATATGGAGGTGAAGGAAGAAGCGGCTCAAGAAAAATATGAAATCAGCAGGAAAGCGAAAGAACTGCTGCATTTTTCTTCAAAAGTAACGGCTAAAGAAGGCATTTATCTGCAAAAAAAACATATGAGAACATTCTTTTTACCTCTTCATTAAAAGGAGAAAGTTGTACTTATAGAATAGATTCGCTAATATAAGGAGGAATAAATGTTTTTAATAAAGGAGATTTCACTATGGAAGAGCAAAATATGCAATTCATGCAAATTGCAATGAAGTACTTGCCAGAAGCAAAACAGATCTTAGATGAAACAGGCGTTGAGTTATCAATGGAACACGTACAGCCGGTATTGACATTACTAACAAAAGTAATGAACGATGCCTATGAGCTTGGCAAGCAAGATGCATTAGCTGAAAATGAAAACAACTAAAGAAAACAGCTCGGTAGAATCCGAGCTGTTATTTTTGTTTGGAAAATAAATCGACTAAAGGGGCAAACTGTTTAAGAAGAGGAGCTAGTTCTTCGACGGCGAGTACAATTTCATCGATTTGTTTAAATAATCGTTCCCACTCCTCTCGCTCTCTTTCTTCTTTTGATTTTCTGCGCCCAGCTCCAAACATAAAATCAGAAAAACCTTCATTTCTTTGTCTTCTTGCCATGATACTCATTCCTTTCACTATTTTAATGGTGGGTAAGTTCTTACCTAATGTCCCATACTAGAGTAAGAGGGTCCCGTATCATTACTATATGTAGCATGATAGATACCTGAGTAGGACGAACACCTATATAGACAAAAAATAAAAAATGAAGTAAAATTAGTACCAACTCATAATAATTGATTATATAATCGATAAATGAAATGACGGATATAGGTTTTATAGGAATATAAGCCTTTTATTTAAAGGAGAGGTTGATATGAACGCTGGTGTTCTAGGAATTGGACGTTATGTACCAGAGAAAGTTGTAACAAATTTAGATCTTGAAAAAGTAATGGATACATCAGATGAGTGGATTCGTACGCGCACAGGTATTCAAGAGCGCCGAATTGCAGCCGATAACGAGGACACATCTGATTTAGCTTATAAAGCAGCAGTTGAAGCTTTACATAAAGCTAACGTCGAGGCAGAAGATATTGACATGATCATTGTTGCTACGGTAACGCCAGATCAACCGTTTCCTACAGTATCATGTATGCTACAAGAAAAATTGGGAGCAAAAAAAGCAGCTTCTTACGATGTGAGTGCCGCATGTGCAGGGTTTATGTACGGCATGATTACAGCTAAGCAATTTATTGAAACCAATGCTTACAAGCATATATTAGTGGTCGGTGTAGAAAAGCTTTCTAAGATTACAGATTGGGACGACCGTAACACGGCTGTTTTATTCGGAGACGGAGCAGGTGCAGTTGTAATGGGACCTGTATCAGAAGGACGAGGTATTTTATCCTTTGAACTAGGGTCCGACGGTACGGGAGGCAAGCACTTGTATCAAAACGAGCTTGATCATATTGTCATGAACGGACGTGAAGTATTTAAGTTTGCTGTTCGACAAATGGGGGAATCTGCTGTTAATGTAATTGAAAAAGCAGGTTTAACAAAAGAGGATGTTGATTTTCTCGTACCTCATCAAGCGAATATTCGTATTATGGAAGCTGCAAGACAGCGATTAGACTTGCCTGAAGAAAAAATGTCTAAAACAATCCAGTACTACGGCAATACATCAGCAGCATCGATTCCAATTTCAATTGTTCATGAGCTTGAAGCAGGGAAAATTCAAGATGATGATTTAATTGTAATGGTTGGCTTCGGAGGCGGCTTAACATGGGGAGCTATTGCTATTA
>NZ_JBFULJ010000544.1:0-2570 GCF_056400385.1 Priestia sp. P5_B4 | reverse complement strand
CAGTGTGATTGTACTGCCATTTAGCATTTATAATCGGAAGAAGCGAGACCGGCTGGAAGAACAGCTTGAAGATGCAAATAAACGTATTTCTGAGCTTGTAAAACAGGAAGAACGCCAGCGGATAGCTCGCGATCTGCACGATACGTTAGGACAAAAGCYGTCTCTTATCGGTCTAAAAAGTGATTTAGCAAGAAAACTTATTACAAAAGATCCTGAAAAAGCAAAATCAGAATTAAAAGATGTCCAGCAAACAGCGCGCACGGCTCTTAATGAAGTGAGAAACATGGTTTCTCAAATGCGTGGAATCCGCCTTAGTGAAGAACTAAAACGCGTTCAAGAGCTTTTAGAAGCTGCCGAAATTAAGTTTGTAGGAGAAGAGGCCATTTCATTAGAGAATGTGTCGTTGCTAATTGAAAATATTCTTAGCATGTGCTTAAAAGAAGCAGTAACCAATGTGGTCAAACATAGTCAAGCCACCGTTTGCACGATTACTTTACATCAGTCTGCAAAAGAAGTAGGCATAACGGTAGAAGACAATGGAGTTGGTATTAATACGAAGAAAACCTGCTGGAAAGGAAACGGTCTTTTAGGAATGAAAGAACGGCTGGAGTTTGTAAACGGCCATCTTGATATCTCCAGTCAAGGGGGGACGATTATTCATATTACAGTTCCAAACATCGTTAAACATATTAAGGAGGAACAATTATGATTCGAATTGTTATTGCCGAAGATCAGCAAATGATGTTAGGGGCTTTAGGCTCTTTGTTAAATTTAGAAGATGACATGGAAGTTGTCGGAAAAGCTTCAAATGGGGAACAAGCGGTATCACTTGCTAAGCAGCACCAGCCAGATATATGCGTAATGGATATCGAGATGCCTCTTAAAACTGGGCTTGAAGCTGCAGAGGAACTGAAAGATTTAAACTGCAAAGTCATCATTTTGACAACGTTCGCTCGCTCCGGCTATTTTCAAAGAGCTTTGAAAGCAGGCGTAAGCGGAYACTTGCTAAAAGATAGTCCGAGTGAAGAACTCGCAAATTCCATTCGAAGCGTGATGGCRGGCAGACGCCTCTATGCTCCAGAATTAGTGGATGACTTATATAGTGAATCTACCAGTCCTCTTACAGCTAGAGAAAAAGAAGTATTAGCTCTAGTAGCTGATGGAAAAAACACAAAAGAAATTGCTGACGAACTATCTATTAAGACTGGAACGGTGCGCAATTATATTTCTACCATTCTGGACAAACTCGAAGTAAAGAACCGCATTGAAGCCATTACTCGCTTTAAGGAAAAAGGCTGGTTCAAATGAAAAAAGCATGCATCAAACCGAGATGCATGCTTTTTAATCATTTGGCAATTTATCGTACCCTAATTTGTCGATGATCACAACATGCTCGGGGAATTCATCAAGCAGCTGCTGTTTTGTGAATAATTCAAAGTCACGGAAATCAAAACCTGGTGCGACCATGCATCCAACGAGAGAAAACGTATTCTCATTTGCCACAGAGGAACCAAAAATCGTATCTCTTGGAACTAGAAATTGAGGAACTTCTCCATTTTCTAAGTTTGTACCTAGTTTTACTTCTTGATAGGTTCCATCGCGGTAAATAATATGAATGGTTAAAGGACTTCCCCCATGATAGTACCATAGTTCATCTGATTGCAGCCGGTGGAAATGCGATACATCTTGAGACCTTAATAAAAAGTAAATACTCGTGTATAGAAATCGTTTATCATCAAACTTCGATGACACTTCTTTATCAGAAATTTCATCATTGGAGCGATAGGTTTGTTTATAAAACCCTCCTTCTGGATGAGGCTGAAGCTCGAGCTTTGAAATCCAATATTCCCACTTATGTAAATCCATTACGTTCCTTCCCTTCCTTTTTCTTTTATCATTAACTACATCATAGTAAATCATTCTTTCTAACACAACAAACGGCTTCATTATTCCATCAGGAAAAATGAAGCCGCTACCACTGGTATTTTATCATTACATCCTACCCTTTCTGTTAGCACGGTTATATCTATACCTGCTAGAATGGCAGCGATGAAATAAATATGTCATATACAAATCTAACTGAAATCGATCTCCCTCAATGAAACATTGAAACGGCTGTTCTCTACCTTGATCATTTTTTGCAGATGAACGCTGCTTAAACGGGACAATATTCATCTCTTTTCCCCCTCAGACAAATGTACTTTCTAGTGTAAATGCTGATGACAAACGTAATATTTTTTGATAAAAGTGAGGGCTGCCTGTGCATCTTGAATGCCAAGCTTTTTACAAACGCCAGCTAACATGAGCAGTTTGTACATAACCAGCTTTTGATTATTTGTTGCCAGTACGTAATAAACAATCGTATTAGCAACTGCCCGCGGTAATCTTATTTTTTTCAACTCATATAGCGCAGCAGACGAAGACATGCCTGCTTCAGTTAAAATCTGCTCAGTTGTGTACGTCTCCAAATAGCGAGCAAGCTTTCTTTCTTTATCGTTAAATATACCTTTAGAATCGTTCATTTTCTCTCCCTCTGTTATTTTAATAATCCATTAAATGCTGCATTAATT
>NZ_JBFULJ010000543.1:0-2573 GCF_056400385.1 Priestia sp. P5_B4 | reverse complement strand
GTGCTAGAAAAAGATGATTGTGTCAAAACATTATTAGAAGAAAAGCAACCAAGAAAATCAATTATTGAAAAAATCAAGGATGGTTTTATTTTAAGCTTTAATTTAACTGGTGCTCATGATAGTAAAAAACAAAAAGAAATCGAAAAAATTCGTGGAGAGCATACATTTGCTCAGTTTAAGAATTTCTTTAAATCTTTTGGCCATTATTCAATTAAAAAAGAAGATATTCATTCCATTGTACATGAGTTTGGTTTAGATATAATCGAAAAATCATTAACGTCCGTTCAGCGTCACTTACAACAAACTTACATAGAAGAAAGTATGGATGCATTTCGACCTCTTGTGCATGAAATGGAGTCAAACTTCTTTACGTATATCCGCAAAATTGCCAACGGGTATTATCAGGCAAAAATTAACGCTCTATAATACTCTTTTTTGTTATGCCTTTTTTTACTCATTTCTACTCTATTTTCCTTCCATTCTTTCTTTCTCTTTAACTTACTCAAACATACACGTCTGTGAGCTACGATAAATCCCTTTAAATGATAATGATTTTCATTTTCGTGAAAAAAATCAACTAAATGAACAAAAAACACAATAAATAAACGTTATTTTCCAAACTACTGCGTAGAAAATATGGCCGTTATAAAAAAATCCTTTATTTTTTCGTGAAAATCCTTGTAGTAAACTGCAGTTTTTTTGATTGCTTTATTCCCTTTAACCTCAGTCAGCAGAAGGCTTTTACCCATATAAGTTTTAGCAATGTTTATAATTTCTTTAATTTCTTTTTAATGTCTTATAAATGTCTAGTAATTTCTATAAAATAATGAGCAGCAAATAAATAATATTTTTTATACATGGAGACATTAAGCTCCTATACAAATTGTAATCATAAGTTGGGGTAGTTTAATGACTATCAAATATAAAGGCAGGATTAACAGCTTTTTCTCTCTTCAAATAAAAAAACACACAAAATCTGACATCTATTTTGTGTGTTTTTTATTCATTAGAGCTATAAAGGCAAATTATTTAATTAGTTGGAGTTTAAATGATTTCTATCTACCGCTTCCGGTGGTGTTTCCATCCATCCATTTTCCATCATAATATCCGCTGCATCTTTTACAAACTTCGAGATATTTGTCATTGATTTTCCATATAACAGCGCCAAATCATGTCTTCCATTGACGGCCACTGAATTTCCAAAAGCCCTCATTTTCATCGAGAACATATCCATTTTATGGAACAGCATCAATTTATCCGAAAACGGTGAAAAAGTCGAAGTAGTAATTAAATGATCAAGAAAGGATGGCGCTGGTAAATTATCTCGATGAAGCTTTTCAATATAGCGTTCTACCGCTTTATTTGTCAGATCTTCACCTTTTACAAATAACGTACGGATTTTTTCACTTTTAACAACTTGACTAAATGCCAAAATTAAGGCTTTGCTTGTCACATTATTTTCGATGTTATCATACAGATGAGCAATTTCTAATGCATGCAAAGGTCGAACATCTCCTATAAAACCGCTTAAATAATGAGTATTAGCGATGTTCACTTTTTCTGGTACGGGAATAAGTGGCGGCTTAATAATAAATCCTTTATCCATTAAGATTGCCTTTATTTGCTCCATCAGTTCCATTGTTGCTTTCATACAATACGTTAAAAATGTCTTTACATCTTCTCTGTACATTAGAGGCAGTGCGATACTGTAAATGCTTAATCCAGCTTTAGCAGCATATTTTAAATAATGCACGTAAAATTCATCTTCAAACAGCTTTGGAGCGCCTAGGTTCACATCTTCTTGCGTAAATCCGTATGGAATTGGCACATTCTCTTTTGTAAAAATGTCTTTTACGTTACTTTGAAATTCTTCCGTTAAACCTTTTGCATGCTGTAACAGCTTTTTTATATCTGGATCTTCAACGTGTTCAAGAAAATAACTTAAAATATACGAAGACATGCTGTTGCCCATATAGGTTGCCCAAAGTTTGCCCATTTCGGGGGCTGTTAATTTCTCTTGCACGCTTGTTTTTTTTGAACCTATTTTAATTGGTTTGATTGTTTCCATCTATAATCTCCTAATTCGATTTGTTCTTAGGTTGGTCTTTTCTATTTTATCTATTCTTCCACTTTTGATTTAACATTATTAGGTGAGGAGGTATGCAGACTTTTAGTATTTTAATCTACAGTCGGACCTATTCGCTGTTTGTTTCCGTGCTTAACCTGTACGTTGACCTTCACATTTATTGAGTCTTTTGTTAAAGGAATTGCCCCGTTGCTTTGAACAGCTTTCCATTTACGCAGTTCCTTTTTATAAAGAACATGAGAAAGCCTGTAAACATCGCTGTTTATACTTAAGCCTTGCCCGTACGTTTCAATGATTTGTTTCTTAATTTTCCGTTCAGCTTCTTTTTTTATAGTCGATAGTTTTTCGTGCTGCGGCATAACTAAAATCGTTGTTTTTGCACGAACTTTTATATTAAATGTTAAATTACTACCGTTTATAACAGGTTCAATTTTTACTTTTTTCTTATCTACCACAAGATCAATATCGGAATGATCAGGGAGCCTTA
>NZ_JBFULJ010000542.1:0-2580 GCF_056400385.1 Priestia sp. P5_B4 | reverse complement strand
CGCCTGAAGTTATTTTAACCATCTTGCATGCAGGAGGTAAATTCGGACAGGGTGGATATAAAACAAGTGGAGGTTTACACGGAGTAGGTGCATCTGTTGTAAATGCGCTGTCTGAATGGTTGACCGTAACCATTCATAGAGATGGATTTATTTATGAACAGCGTTTTGAAAATGGAGGAAAGCCGGTTACGACGCTAGAAAAAATAGGGAAAACGAAAAAAACGGGAACAACGATTCATTTCAAACCGGATGCCACGATCTTTTCAACAACTGTGTATAATTATGATACGCTGTGTGAACGGCTCCGCGAATCGGCTTTCCTGTTAAAAGGATTCAAAATAGAGTTAATCGATAAAAGACATGATCGTCACGATATCTTTCATTATGAAACGGGTATTCAAGCCTTCGTTTCATATTTAAATGAAGAAAAAGATTCACTTCATCCAGTCGTCTTTTTCGAAGGGATTCATCATAATATTGAAGTTGAATTTGCCTTTCAATTTAATGATGGTTATTCTGAAACCATTTTATCATTCGTTAATAATGTTCGTACCAAGGATGGTGGAACGCATGAGTCCGGTGCAAAAAGCGCTATGACGCGTGCATTTAATGAATACGCCCGTAAAGTAAGCCTGCTAAAAGAAAAAGATAAAAACTTAGAAGGAACAGATATACGAGAAGGCTTGGGAGCCATCGTTTCCGTTAGAATACCTGAAGAGTTGCTTCAGTTTGAAGGACAAACAAAAGGAAAGTTAGGTACAAGTGAAGCTCGTTCGTCCGTAGATTCAGTTATTTCTGAAAAACTTGCCTATTTCTTAGAAGAAAACCCGGACGTAAGCTCTCTTCTTGTAAAAAAAGCAATCAAAGCTGCTCAAGCGCGTGAAGCAGCACGAAAGGCAAGAGAAGATGCAAGAAACGGGAAGAAACGAAAGCGTCAAGAAACCGTTCTAAGTGGAAAGTTAACGCCTGCGCAATCAAGAAATCCTCAGCGAAACGAACTGTACTTAGTCGAAGGGGATTCCGCCGGAGGTTCAGCAAAACAAGGAAGGGATCGCCGCTTTCAAGCTGTGCTGCCACTGCGAGGGAAGGTTATCAATACCGAAAAAGCCAAGCTTCAAGATATTTTTAAAAACGAAGAAATTAGTACGATCATCCACGCGATAGGCGGAGGAGTAGGAGCAGATTTCACCATCGATGATATTAACTACGATAAAATAGTCATCATGACCGATGCGGATACGGATGGCGCTCATATTCAAGTGCTTCTGCTAACGTTTTTCTACCGCTATATGAAACCGCTTGTGGAAGCAGGAAAAGTATTTATTGCTCTTCCACCGCTCTATAAAGTAAGTAAAGGGTCAGGTAAAAAAGAAGTGGTTGAATATTCATGGAGTGACGAAGAATTGCAAGGGGCTATCGATAAGGTAGGAAGAGGGTATATGATTCAACGCTATAAAGGTCTCGGTGAAATGAACGCAGATCAGCTGTGGGAAACAACAATGAACCCAGAGACGCGTACGCTGATTCGTGTTCGTATTGATGATGCTGCTCGCGCTGATCGTCGTGTGACCACATTGATGGGCGATAAAGTAGAACCTCGCAGAAAATGGATTGAAAGCAACGTAGCGTTTGGATTAGAAGAAGATCCAAATATTTTAGATAATGAAAATGTATTAACGGTCGCAGAGGAGGACGTACAATGACACAAACAGAACGCTTTTTAGATTTACCTCTTGAGGATGTACTAGGCGACCGTTTTGGTCGATACAGTAAATATATTATTCAAGAGCGTGCACTGCCGGATGCAAGAGACGGGTTAAAACCCGTTCAGCGCCGTATTTTATATGCAATGCACGTAGATGGGAATACAGCAGAAAAAGGCTTTCGCAAGTCAGCCAAAACTGTAGGGAACGTAATTGGTAATTATCACCCTCATGGTGATTCATCTGTATATGATGCTATGGTTCGAATGAGTCAAGAATGGAAAGTTAGAAATGTATTAATCGAAATGCATGGAAACAACGGAAGTATTGATGGAGACCCCCCAGCAGCAATGCGTTATACAGAAGCTCGCCTTTCATCGATTGCTGCAGAACTTCTACGAGATATTGATAAACAAACGGTTGAGTTTGTGTCTAACTTCGATGATACAAGCAGCGAACCAACTGTGTTACCGGCTATGTTTCCTAATTTGCTAGTGAATGGATCCACGGGTATTTCAGCTGGTTACGCTACGGAACTTCCTCCTCATCATTTAGGTGAAGTAATTGACGCAACGATCATGCGAATTGATAAACCAACGTGTACAATTGAAGAGTTGATGACGGCTATTCAAGGTCCTGATTTTCCTACAGGAGGAATCATTCAAGGAGTAGACGGGATTAAGAAAGCCTACGAGACAGGTAAAGGGAAAATTATTATTCGCGGAAAAACGGAAGTGGAGTCTATTCGCGGCGGAAAACAGCAAATTGTCATTACGGAACTTCCGTTTGAAGTAAACAAAGCCAACCTTGTTAAGAAAATGGATGAGCTTCGTTTAGATAAAAAAGTGGAAGGCATTGCTGAAGTTCGCGATGAAAC
>NZ_JBFULJ010000541.1:0-2583 GCF_056400385.1 Priestia sp. P5_B4 | reverse complement strand
TACTTATTCATAATCATAACAAGAAAATAACGGATTTCCTACGAAAAAATTCCAACATTTCTGTTTGCTTCAACTTTTGATAGGGTACACATTTTGTAATGATTATTAACTGAAGATCAAGGAGGAAGACAGGTATGACAAAAAAGCACTCTTTAAATGAAAAAAGCAAGCAAGAACAGCTCGAGCAGTTTAAAACAGATGATCGAAACCAAGCGCTCACAACCAATCAAGGGTTAAAGCTTTCCGAAGATGAATTTTCTTTAAAAGCAGGTGAACGTGGTCCAACCCTTATGGAAGACTTTCATTTCCGTGAAAAAATGACGCATTTTGACCACGAGCGCATTCCTGAACGCATCGTTCATGCACGAGGCTTCGCTGCTCACGGAGAATTTGAACTGTATAACTCTCTCAGTGAATATACAAAAGCTAAATTTTTACAGAATCCGTCTGTGAAAACACCTGTATTTGTCCGTTTTTCTACTGTAGCAGGTTCTAAAGGTTCAGCTGAAACGGTGCGCGACGCCCGTGGTTTTGCAACAAAATTTTATACAGAAGAAGGAAACTATGACTTAGTTGGAAATAACATTCCCGTGTTCTTTATCCAAGATGCGATTAAATTTCCGGATTTAATTCACGCTGTTAAGCCTGAGCCACACAACGAAATGCCGCAGGCAGCTTCAGCACACGATACGTTTTGGGATTTTGTCGCCAATAACCAAGAGTCTGCTCACATGGTCATGTGGTCAATGTCAGACCGTGCAATTCCACGCAGTTTGCGTATGATGGAAGGCTTCGGCGTACATACTTTTCGCTTAGTTAATGCAGAAGGAAAAGCTCATTTTGTCAAATTTCACTGGAAGCCTGTGCTCGGAACGCATTCCCTTGTTTGGGACGAGGCTCAAACAATCTCTGGGAAAGACCCGGATTTTCATCGCCGCGATTTATGGGAATCGATTGAAAACGGAGACTATCCTGAATATGAGCTAGGTATTCAAATCATAGATGAGGAAGATGAATTTAAATTCGACTTTGACATTCTCGATCCAACTAAGCTTTGGCCTGAAGAAGACATTCCCGTCAAATTGGTTGGAAAAATGACCTTAAATCGAAATGTAGACAACGTATTTGCCGAAACGGAACAAGTCGCATTCCATCCGGGACATGTGGTACCGGGAATTGATTTTTCCAATGATCCTCTCTTACAAGGAAGATTGTTTTCATACACGGATACCCAGCTTATTCGTCTTGGCGGTCCGAATTTTCACGAACTTCCAATCAACCGTCCAGTATGCCCGTTTCATAACAATCAACGAGACGGTTACGGACGTCAAACGATTAACAAAGGGCCTGTCAGCTATCACAGAAACTCTCTTGCAGCCAATACCCCGGCTCCTGTACCAGAGTCAGAGGGCGGTTATGCTCACTATCAAGAAAAAGTGGAAGGAAGAAAAGTTCGAAGCCGAAGCGAAAGTTTTAAAGACCACTTTTCACAGGCAACGCTATTTTGGAATAGCATGAGCAATCCTGAAAAAGAGCATATTATCAGTGCTTTCAGCTTTGAGCTTGGAAAAGTGAAAAGCAAGTCTGTTCAGCAGCAGGTCGTTGATATGTTTGCCAACGTCAGTACAGTGCTAGCTAAACAAGTAGCACAAGCGATTGGTGCAACGCCTCCATCAGGAGAAGAGGCGCCAGTGACCAAGTCATCTCCGGCTCTTAGTCAGGAACAGACGATTAAAAAGCCCAATACGCGTAAAGTAGCTGTCATTGCAGCTAATGACTTTAGCGGTGACCTACCACAGGTGTTAAACAATTTAAAACAACAGGGCATTCAGCCTGAAATTGTAAGCACAACCCTCCAAAACGTAAAAGGAACAGACGGGTCAGAACTTGAAGTACAGCACACGTTCTTAACAAGTGATTCTGTTTTATTCGATGCGGTTTATGTTGTCGGAAGCGCGTCGGCTGATGAGAAGTTTCGTAAAGAAGCACTGACATTTGCTCAAGAARCATTCGAGCATTTTAAACCAATTGGCGCGTCGGATGAAGGTGTTAAGTGGCTAAAAGCTGCTGGTTTAGATAGTAGTCCCGGTGTCGTAACTGGAGAAACTACACGCTTTACAGATGAATTTATTGAAGCTATTTCAGCTCACCGCCACTGGAATCGTCACGTTATATAACTTACAAAAAAGATAGGGGCCTCCCCTATCTTTTTTCTATGAAATCACAGTAATTGAAGAAAAGCTTTTCTTTTGCTTATACTAGATAATGCACCTTAGATTTTCAGGAGGCAGAAAGAAGACATGCTCACAAATAAATCATCTTACTTTTTACAATTAACGAAACGATTCAAAAAAGCTGCAACGGCAAATTCAGTTATTCTTGGAATTTTGTTAGCTATTGTGGGAGGTTTTCTTGATGCTTATACGTATATAAGCAGAAATGGAGTATTCGCAAATGCACAAAGTGGAAATATCGTCTTATTAGGTGTAAAGGCAGCGCAAGGTCAATGGACAGAAGCTTTTCTTCATATTCCCCCTATTGTAGCCTTTATCCTAGGTGTTGCTGTAACCGAAACATTTAAGC
>NZ_JBFULJ010000540.1:0-2589 GCF_056400385.1 Priestia sp. P5_B4 | reverse complement strand
GAAGCAGAGATCCTGAAGGGAACGATCAAATTCGCAAATTTATTTCGACTATGAAGCATGATTGGGACGCATCTATTTTAGTAGAAACGTGTTTTCTAGAATTTGAACGCCCAAATGTAAGTCAAGGCATTGATACATGTGTGGCAAAAGGAGCAAAAGATGTAGTTGTAATTCCAATTATGCTCTTGCCTGCTGGCCACTCTAAAATACATATTCCGGCGGCTATAGATGAAGCTAAGGAAAAATATCCACACGTAAACTTCGTATACGGACGTCCCATTGGCGTTCATGAAGAAGCCCTTGAAATTTTAAAAACGAGATTACAAGAATCAGGAGAGAATTTAGAAACTCCAGCTGAAGACACGGCTGTTATCGTCTTAGGGCGAGGAGGAAGTGATCCTGATGCAAACAGTGATTTATATAAAATTACGCGCCTTCTTTGGGAAAAAACAAATTATAAAATCGTTGAAACTTCTTTTATGGGCGTGACCGCTCCACTGATTGATGAAGGCGTGGAGCGATGTTTGAAATTGGGCGCTAAAAAAGTGGTTATTCTCCCGTATTTCTTATTTACAGGAGTATTAATTAAGCGATTAGAAGAAATGGTGAAGCAGTATAAAATGCAGCATGAAAACATTGAGTTTAAGCTCGCCGGCTATTTCGGTTTTCACCCAAAACTGCAGACAATTTTAAAAGAACGTGCTGAAGAAGGATTAGAAGGTGAAGTGAAAATGAACTGCGATACGTGTCAATATCGCCTCGGCATTATGGAGCATATTGATCACCATCATCATCACGATCATGACCATGACCATGATCACGGACACCATCACCACGATCACCATCATGAAGATAAGGTCGGCGAGCTAAAATGATTTTATTGTTAGCCGGAACTAGCGATGCACGTGCATTAGCCGTGCGAGTGAAAAAAGCAGGTCATGAGGTTACGGCAACGGTTGTAACCGAAAACGCAGCTATCGAATTACAGCGTGCAGAAGTGAAAGTGAAAATTGGACGTCTCACAAAAGAAGATATGATGGATTTTGTAAACGAGCATCGTGTAAAAGCTATTGTGGATGCAAGTCACCCTTTTGCAGAAGAAGCATCTAAAAATGCTATCGGCGCGGCTGCTGAAACAGCGATTCCTTACATACGCTATGAGCGGGCTTCGCAGGCTTTTACCTATGATAATATGACGATGGTTTCTACGTATGAAGAAGCAGCAGAAGTAGCAGCTGAGAAAAAAGGAGTTATTATGCTGACAACAGGCAGCAAAACGCTGCAGGTTTTTACAGAAAAGCTGCTTCCTCTTTCAGATGTACGGCTTGTTGCTCGTATGCTTCCAAGGCTGGATAATATGGAAAAGTGCCAGCAATTGGGATTTCCGCAAAAAAATATTATTGCTATTCAAGGGCCGTTTACAAAAGAGTTTGATCGAGCGCTGTATAAGCAATACGGAGTGACGGTCATGATCACAAAAGAAAGCGGWAAAGTTGGATCTGTGGATGAAAAAGTGGAAGCAGCCAAAGAGTTAGGCTTAGATATTATTATGATTGGGCGACCGAAAATTGAGTATGGAACCGTGTATTCCACGTTTGAAGAAGTGGTTCATGCTTTAGTAAACCAAAATAGGAGTTGATTGAGATGGATTTTCGTACAGAATTTAAACCGTTAACTGTTCAGCCTCAGCAAATAGAAGGAAAAAGTTTTGAGATGATTACAGAAGAGCTTGGGCCTCATCCGTTTACAGACGAACAGTACCCCATTGTTCAGCGCGTAATTCATGCGTCTGCAGACTTTGAGCTTGGACGCAGCATGCTGTTTCATCCGAATGCAATTCAAGCAGGAATTAAAGCTATTCGCAGCGGCAAGCAAGTGGTTGCAGATGTACAAATGGTGCAAGTAGGAACAAACAAGCAGCGAATTGAAAAACACGGCGGTGAAATCAAAGTCTATATTTCAGATCCGGACGTAATGGAAGAAGCAAAGCGCTTAAATACAACGCGTGCAATTATTTCGATGCGAAAAGCTATCAAAGAAGCAGACGGTGGAATTTTTGCAATTGGGAACGCACCCACAGCTTTACTTGAATTAATTCGTTTGATTAAAGAAGGAGAAACGAAGCCTGGGCTTGTTATTGGTCTGCCGGTAGGATTTGTTTCAGCAGCTGAATCTAAAGAAGAACTTGCAAAACTTGACGTGCCGTTTATTACAAACATAGGGCGAAAAGGCGGCAGTACGGTAACGGTTGCTGCATTAAATGCAATTTCAATTCTTGCAGATCAGGTGTAACGCATGAAAGAAGTACCAAAAGAACCTAAGAAACTCAGAGAAGGCTATACGACGGGCGCTTGTGCAACGGCAGCTACGAGAGCAGCTCTGCTTACGCTAATTTCAGGAGAAGTGCAAGATGAGTCAACGATTTACCTACCTGTCGGCCGCTTTGCTACGTTTCATCTTGAAGAATGCGAGTATCGTACAAGCAGCGCTGTAGCTAGCATCATTAAAGATGCTGGAGATGATCCCGATGCCACGCACGGAGCGCTGATTATTTCTGAAGTTTCGTGGTGTAATGGTGCAGGCATTATC
>NZ_JBFULJ010000539.1:0-2590 GCF_056400385.1 Priestia sp. P5_B4 | reverse complement strand
AACCAGACACCGTCTGCTTCCGTAAAAGTTGGTACCCAAGGGATTTCATTCACATCAATAGCTTGATCTGGTAAATTATATTTCTCCGTAAACGCATTTAAATCTAATGTTGTTGACACGTTTATTCCTCCTAATTAATCACATTTTGACAATATGTTTTGTCACTTATTTAAGAATGCAATATTCGTGCCAACATATAATTTTATTGAAATTAAGTTATCTAAAAAGATAAACAGCAATTTTTAAAACTTTTTTATGTAAAAATCGTGCACATTCGCACGTTATGTGCAAATATGCACGATTTGTGTCTGGTATAAAGATTGATTATTCACTAACAACATAAAGAGGAAGTTTCTCTAAAGTTGTTAGCTTATGAAGCCAATCCAAATAGATTATGGATGAATTGTTTTAGATTGTGAACAGACATCACTCTTTGACGAATTTGTTTCTTTTTAAGTATATGTATGGCTTCTGTACCACACAGTATGTAAGTAACTGTACGAAGTAACTTCAATCCCAGCATAGAACGAATTAAACGGTGATCTTGCTCTACCTTATTATTGAGCTTTACTTAACTTGCCTGAATTTCTCCATGGTAGGGAAGAGGTCTTATCTGCTGTTATGACACATGAAACTGAAAAATCAAAAAGCTGCAAAGCTTCTTTGAAGAAGCGCTTTGCAGCTTTTTTGTCTCTTATTCTACTAAGATAAAAATTAAGGTGTTTCCTTCGTGATTCACTATACAATATAGATATAGATATATCTATTGCCCTTCACCTTAATATATATTTCATCAATTTTTCAAGAGTCATTTGTTACCCTAAGGTAATGCCTTACTCTTTCAGCTAATTCTAAACGTATAATTTTTATATTTGGAATGAATAGTCCCTGTTCCTCCATTATTTCCACAAAAATACCCAAAACTCAAATTGACCCATAGGCAACATCTTACTGTTAGAAAAGTAATGTCAGCAGGTTATGTTTAATAGATTTCTTATACCAAAATTGTTTATTCCGCCAACCATCGAGCAACGTCTTTAGCATGATAAGTAATGATTAAATCACTACCTGCTCGTTTCATAGAGATTAGTACTTCTAACACTGTTTGTTTTTCATCAATCCAACCATTTATTGCTGCAGCTTTAACCATAGCGTATTCACCACCAACATTATATGTCACTATTGGTAGCTTAAATCTGTTTTTTACATCACGAATAATATCTAAATAAGATAAAGCAGGCTTTACGATGATAAAATCTGCTCCTTCTGATACATCAGATTCAGCTTCACGCAATGCTTCTAAACGGTTTGCCGGATCCATTTGATAGGTTTTTCGGTCGCCGAACTCTGGACTTGATTCCGCAGCTTCACGGAAAGGTTGATAAAAAGCAGATGAATATTTTACTGCATAAGACATAATCGGTATATTTTCAAATCCAGCACTGTCTAAGCCCATTCGAATAGCTTTAACAAATCCATCCATCATATTAGAAGGTGCAATAATATCTGCTCCTGCCTGAGCTTGACTAATCGCGGTTTTAGCTAATAAATCTAAGGAAGGGTCATTTAAGACTTTTTCTCCTTGAACAACTCCACAATGTCCATGACTTGTAAATTCGCACATACAAGTATCAGCAATAACAATCAACTCAGGAAATTTTTCTTTAATTTGGCGAATAGCATTTTGGACAATTCCATGATCATGATAAGCTCCAGAACCAATCTCATCTTTTTCTAGTGGAATACCAAAAATAATGACAGCTTTAATACCTAATTCTACAATTTCACTCATTTCATCATTCAATAGATCTAAAGGAATTTGTTCTATACCAGGCATAGATTTAATCGATTTTCTCCCTTCTCCGCCTTCAACTACGAAAAAAGGATAGATTAAATCTTCTCTATATAAATGAGTCTCTCGAATAATTGCGCGCATGTTTTCTGAGGAACGTAGGTGACGGTGACGTCTAAAACTTAATGTATTCATTTTTATTCCTTCTTCCTTCATAGATTAATTCAAGATTCTTTCACTCAATAATTTTTTATGACAGCATTCACTATTATAGAGTCTTCTTTTTCTTTAAACATTTTTAAATTTTAATTATACCTTTTGCTCCTTAATGTCCTTAAGGTGTCTCACCATATACATTAAAATAAGAACGACAATTAGCAGTGAGGAAAGACTGTACATCCCTCTGTAACCAGTTAGACTAGCAACTCCACCTAGAACCGGAGCACCAAGAGCCATTCCTAAATCCATAGAACTGAGGGACATGGCATTAGCCGTCCCTTTTTTATCAGCCATTACTCTGCTTACCGCCCATGCTTGAAATGAAGGTTGCATGACACTGTAAGCAATACCGTAAAGTATGGCTGCAACGAAAAAAGTCGTAAGGCCATGTGCAAATGCTATTAAAATCAAACCAATGATGCTGCAGATACTTGCCGGATAAATTAAGTACTTATGCCCCATTTGATCGTAAATTTTCCCTGAAAAGGGTCTAACTATTACGATGACAACCGCAATAATTAAAAAGAAAAGAGAAACTTTACTACCTAAATGCTCTTCTTCCCCATGCTCTTCTTCCCC
>NZ_JBFULJ010000538.1:0-2598 GCF_056400385.1 Priestia sp. P5_B4 | reverse complement strand
AATCGCCTGTTGAGATGGAGCAAAATAATAATTTTGAATACGTTCAATAAGAGGTTCAATTCCATCTGCAAGGCAGTAACCAATAAGCAGCTTCCGGAAAAAATTTTGCGTCAGCTCCGTAATAAACGTAAACTCAGCATTTACAATTTTATGCTCTGTCAGATCCACTTCTAGTACAATTCCCGCATGCTTATACATTTCATACATGGAAGTTCCCTGTGGAGCTTTTGCATATCCTGTCACAATGACTGTATTCAGTATTTGCATGCCCCTTAATCTCCTTTTAAAAACTATTTAATTACTCCGCACTTTTACACTAATAATTCTGAAAGATCAAATGAGATTAACTCATATGCTTTTAGCTATGTAAGTGCTTTCATTTTTAAAAAGATATGTTCTTACACAACTAATATTTCGCCTTTTCTAGACAAAATCCTTCTTTTCTTTTAAAAAAACTTTCTATTTTTTTATTTATTCGGCTTTATTGAAATTTATTCGAGTCTCCATCAAACTTTTCATCTGCTATACGGATGGACTCTGTTGGACAGCCTTCAAACGCATCTATTAAATCGTCTTCCAGCTCTTGGGGCACTTCAACCGTGCCTTGATTATCATCAAGTATAACGAACGCAATTCCTTCATCATCATAATCATAAATATCAGGTGCCGCAGCTCCACATGCGCCGCACGCAATACACGTTTCTTTATCGACTATCGTATATTTCCCCATGATCATTCTCCTAACTAAGTTTAAAAGTTATTACTCATTACCAGCCGCGTTCTTGCATACGATTTTCTGGTAATAATGATGAAATTTCAATTCCTTTCATTGCACTTCCTAATCCTTTTGATAAGCTTGCAATCAGTTCATAGTCTTGATAATGAGTAGTTGCTTCCACGATTGCTAACGCAAAYTTTTCAGGGTTGTCTGATTTGAARATTCCTGATCCAACGAACACRCCGTCTGCTCCAAGCTGCATCATTAACGCTGCATCYGCKGGTGTTGCTACGCCGCCTGCTGCAAAGTTTACAACCGGTAAACGGCCTTCATGTTTAATTTGCAGTAATAGCTCATAAGGCGCACCTAATAGTTTTGCTTCTGTCATTAACTCGTCTTCATCCATGCCTACAACTTTACGTACTTGAGCGTTTACTTGGCGCATATGACGCACTGCTTCGACGATGTTTCCTGTTCCTGGTTCGCCTTTTGTACGAAGCATCGAAGCACCTTCACCAATTCGTCTTGCTGCTTCCCCTAAATCACGGCATCCGCATACAAATGGAACCGTAAATGTACTTTTGTTAAGGTGATATTCCTCATCAGCTGGAGTGAGTACTTCACTTTCGTCAATGTAGTCTACACCCATTGCTTCTAGCACGCGTGCTTCAACAATATGGCCAATACGAGCTTTCGCCATAACTGGAATGGATACAGCGTTCATCACTTCTTCAACAATTGTTGGATCTGCCATACGAGACACGCCGCCTGCTGCACGGATATCAGCTGGAACACGCTCTAATGCCATAACGGCAACAGCGCCTGCTGCCTCTGCAATTTTTGCYTGYTCTGCATTGATCACGTCCATGATAACGCCGCCTTTTTGCATTTCTGCCATTCCCCGCTTCACGCGGTCCGTTCCATTTCTCACCATATTCAATTCCTCCTTTATATGTTCAAACACTTATTATGCAACTTCCATGCCAGTGTTAAAATATAGAAGAAATTAGTAAAAAACATTAATTTTTATGCCAAATTATTAAGCAGTTTTTAAAAAATTGGCAGGTGAAAGCCAATTTTTTAAACCAAAACAGCTCCCATCCCTATTAGAGACGGAAGCTGTTTTGTTAAGGAACTAACACTAATTTTCCGGTCGTTTTTCTTCCTTGAAGCAGACGATGTACATCTGCCGCTTCATCAAGTGAAAATGTGCCGCCCAGCATTAATTTTAACTGACCGGCATTTACGTAGTTTAATAGCTCATGCAGGCTTTGCTGATAAAGTGTTGGTTTTGCCATCATTTGAGGTAAGAAAAAGCCTAGAACCGATTGGTTTTTTTCCATCAGGCGGGCGGGGTTAAATTTTACAGGTTTTCCGCTAGCCATTCCGTAAAAAACGAGGCGCCCAAATGGTGCAAGACATTGAAGAGATTCATAGAATATATGCCCTCCTACCATTTCTAAAATAATATCGACTCCTTTTCCTTCTGTCACTTCTAAAATTTGTTTTTCCCAGCCTGTTTCTGTATAGTTAATTGCTTCGTCAGCTCCGAGATTTTTTGCAAGCTCAAGCTTTTCTTTGGAGCTCGCTGTAGCAATAACTTTTCCAGCTCCAAAAATTTTGGCAAGCTGAACAGCTAAGGTTCCAACACCGCCTGCTGCCGCATGAACGATGACGGTTTCTCCTTTTTCAAGGCGACCCATTGTTTTTAAAATATGATAAGCTGTGAGTCCTTGAAGAGGCAAAGCAACCGCTTGTGTTAAATCCACATTCTCCGGCAACGGAATAAGGCCTCTTGAATCTGCCAGCGTGTACTCAGCGTATCCTGTTGCTCGGTTAGATCCCAGCAGCGTCACGACTTTTGTACCTACTTTTATCCC
>NZ_JBFULJ010000537.1:0-2599 GCF_056400385.1 Priestia sp. P5_B4 | reverse complement strand
GCTCCGTGGTACTCGGGCGTCGCAAGTAAAATACCATCCGCTTTTTCTATTTTTTCAATTAGCTCTTGTACTTCTTCTGTTTCATACTGATGAGGTTCACCTGTGAATATAGGAAGCGATAATTGGCTTAAATCTAAAAAAGCACTTTGATAGCTTTTGTGAAGCTCTCTCGTCACTTGTGTTGTTCGACCTGTTTCTCTGGGACTTCCATTGATAATAAGTATGTTCATGCTTATCTACTCCTCTGTCGTTTGGTTATATGTATATTATAGGGATGGTTGAACTTTTTTTCGTCATGCTATTGGMAGAAAGAAAGCTACCGATATAGACGGAGAAGCACAGAGAAAAACCTACAACTAAAGTCGTAGGTTAGGAAATGCCATGCTGCACAGCATATAGAGCTGCTTGCGTGCGGTCTTGAACCCCAAGCTTGGATAAAATATTAGATACATGTGTTTTTACTGTTTTTTCTGTAATATGTAAGGCAGCACCGATTTCTTTGTTGCTTTTACCTTTTGCAATTTCTTTTAATACGTCTTTTTCTCGTTTCGTTAAGTGGTCAATAAAATTGACTTTCTTTTCGCTGCTTTTGGTTAACCTTGTTAGCAAGTGGGTGGTGACTTTTGGATGAAGCTGATTTTCTCCATTCATTAGCTTTCGAATAGCGGCTACAAGTTCATCGGGGTCACTTTCTTTTAGCTGATAGCCTGAAGCTCCAGCTTCTAATGCCGGTATCACATGGTCTTGATCCGAAAAGCTTGTTAAAATCATGACTTGTATATGCGGTGCTTGTTTTTTTAATTCTTTTGTTGCTTCGATTCCATCGAGAATCGGCATCGATAAATCCATTAAAACAATGTGTGGTTCTAGGGATGCCGCTAACTTTAAAGCTTCCTCTCCATTAGAAGCTTCTCCTACAATTTCTAAGTCTGGCTGCGTCTGTAAGAAAAAGACAAGTCCTTTTCGGACAACGTGGTGATCATCTGCGATTAGAATCTTTATTTTCATATGCGCTCCTTTCTGTTATGAAAGAGGAATAGATACTTCCACAACCGTTCCGTTTCCTATGCTGCTTGTAACAGATAGATTGCCATTTAATCTGTTTATTCGCTCCTGCATGGTTTTTAACCCAATCGTCGGCAATTCTGCTGAAGCGCTATATATAAATCCATTGCCGCTATCTTGAATTTTCATAATTACTTGTTCTTTGCTTATATTTACGTTTAAATGTACCTCTGCTGTACCCGCATGCTTTCGGCAATTATTAAAAGCTTCTTGCCCGACTCTCCACAGTGTCTCTTCAATCACAGCAGGCAAAACAGACACTCCTTTAATTTGTTCTTTTACGTTAAGCCCTAGCATTTGACCATAGCTTTTTAACGCACTGACAATGCCGTTTTCTAAACCTTGAGGACGAAGCTGCCAAATTAATGCTTTCATTTCCACTTGAGCATGCTGAGCGGTTTCTTGGATTAAGGAAAAAGTCTCTTTTAACTGTACATCTTTTGCTAAGCTGCTTCCGGCTTTGGCTGTGACATTAATCGAAAACAACAGCTGATTAACAGAATCGTGAAGATCTTTGGCCAGTCTGTTTCTTTCTTCAATAAGTTTTACTTCCTGCTGAGATTGAGTCAGCTTAATCCGCTTGATAGCCGTGCCAATTTGAAGAGCGACAGAGCCTAATAAATCAAGCTCTCGCTGTTCAAAATGAATTTTATGAGGGGCAGCTACATTTAATAATCCAAAGCGCTCATCCCCTGCTTGTAAAGGAACCGTTGCGTGATGAGTAATGTCGTGTGTATCTCCCCACTCATGAATGACGGAATCTTCAAGTCTCTTGCACTCCATAATATTAGACGCTTTTTGAAGCCGGCCATCCATATACCGATCAACACACCAGCAGCTTCCGTTACACATAGGCTGAGCGGTTTTGTTTAATAAAGCCGGCGGCAAATGCTGAGCGGCAATCATCTCATGTTTTCCATTTTCGTCAATAAAAAAGATCCATCCTGTTTCTAAATCTGTTATTTGCAGCAGTTTTAAAAGAGCATCGTGAAGCATTGTATGTAAATTAGTACCTTCATTTAAAATCTCGGCAATGTCTTTTAAAATCTTAAGCTCTGAAATATGATCTTTTTCCATAGCCTCTCTCCTATATGATGTATTTTCCATTTTTTATTTTATCACAATTAAAGACGATTCCGGCTCATAGGACGTTATTTTTAAGGTGTTTCCGCTTAGGTATGCAAGAGTTTTTGACATCAATAATAAAAATCCCAAAAAGTATGTCAGGTAGTTTAACAAGTAGCTAGAGTCTTTACGTAAAACGAACTATACTACAGATAATTCACGTAAGAAAAGAAAAAACGAAAGGAAATGAGAAGAAAAAAATATTAAAATTAATACGTTGAAAACGCTTCCAAATATGAAGGCATAGTGCTATTATATAATTATTAACAGAATAGGGATGTGAGAAAGATGAATAAATTATTTTTAGAAGAGTTACGATACATTATCTTGTGTGAAGTGCCTATGACAAAGTACCGAGTAGAGCAGCTTCAAGACAAATTTGATCAAAGCCCATACTTAATTAATGAAC